>JAQBZS010000035.1 GCA_027622115.1 Planctomycetota bacterium
GCTTCTCCATTTCAATGACCCGCCTGACCCACTCGTCGCCTTCGTTGCGGACGCGATCCAACAGCAGTTTCTGGAGGCTGATGGTGAGAACGTGCCAACTGGAATTTCCAGGTCCTGTACCAGTCGCTGCACTTCGCCACGGACCTTGAACTCGTCCTGTGGCGAGTACTGCAATATGGCGAAGCGATAGTTTCGCATCGTGCTAATGCGGGGAGCGTCACCGTGAATCAATGTATGCTGCGGCGGCGGCCGAGGGCCCAGAGATGCGTCCGCGGCGCTGGGATTTCTGTTTCTTGCGAGCCTTCTTTGTTCCCGCTTCCTGCCGCTGCTGTTCGCCGTCCACCGAGTAGTCTCCAGTGACGTTCTGCGGCGTGTCGATCTGCGAGCCGGCATTCTCGATCTGTTTTTCGAGTTCTTCGATTCGTTGTATTGCGTCGGCCAATTTCGAGTGCAGATCCAAAATGATCGCGGTCGCCCGTTCGAGCGGCGCGTCATCATCCCGAAGGTCATCCTTGATCGATTCAGCATCCATGCCGAATCTGTAGCACATTCAGCGATTCGCGGAACTACCAGTTTGTTTCAGGAATTGGACACCTACCGACCGCCACGAGAAACGCAACTGAACCTTGTGCGATAATGCGATCAAATCCATGACCAGATCGTCCGATCTGGCGGCGAGTCAGCCCTGTCAATCTGCGGACCGGTGGTCGGGCAAGGACGTCCAGCTACTCCAGCAAGATCGGCCCGGTCAGGATGATCGGGAACGCCTCGTCCAAAACGCCGAGCAACAGCTTGTACGCCATACTAGATTCATGTCGGCAGGCGCCCGCCACCAAGACGTTTGTGTCCAGCACAATTGGTGGACTTCGATACGAATCTTCCACGATCTCCTCCGGTGTCCGACACGCCAATACCGTATTGTGCTACATCGTCAGCGAGGTTGCCACTGTGGGATCAGAACAAGCGACACGCAGAGAATGTTGAGTTTTCGCCCGCAGGTCGGTCAGAATCGATGCGGGCTCTTGAAATCTGAAGTGCAATCTCGACCGTCAACGCGGAAATCGGCTGTGACTTTCGGCTGACCGATGTCGTCACAGCGTTTCCGCAAATTGAATCCGCAATTATCACGGTCGCTTTTGATGCAAGACAAACCACCATGCGTGCTCACGACCGTCAGTGCGCAAAGCCAATCGGGGTAAGCAAATGCTCAATGGACGAATGCGATTTACAACAATCAACGTTTTTGTCACCGCTATCGCACTTTGGGGAAACGCAGAGTGCCTCCGCGCCGACGATCTTCGGGAGTCGAATGGGGACACGAGTCCGACTCGGATCAAGTGGGCGTTGGTGGTGCATGGCGGTGCGGGAACCGTGCCTGCGGATGCGCCGGTCGAACAAGTGCGTGCTTATCGCGCGGGCCTAACAGCGGCTTTGACTCGCGGGAAAGCGATCCTGGACGGAGGCGGTACGAGTCTCGATGCCGTCGAGGACGTGATTCGGGTTCTGGAAGACGACGAACTGTTCAATGCGGGCAAAGGCGCGGTGTTCAATAGCGCCGGCGGTCACGAACTTGATGCGTCGATTATGGACGGACAAACGATGGACGGCGGCGCGGTCGCGGGCGTTGTAACGGTTAAGAATCCGATTCGCTTGGCTCGCCGAGTCATGGAACACACGAGGCACGTTTTGCTGGCAGGGCCGGGTGCGGAATCATTCGCAACCGAACAGAAAGTCGACCGGGTCGCCAATGAGTCATTCTCGACCGAACTTCGCCGAACCGCCTGGAAGAAAGTTCGGGACGAAGAGCGGCGACGGCTGGAGCAGCCCAAGGACAAGGTGAATCTGGACTTGAAGACGAGCCTACGATTTGCGGATCCGCAACCGTGGCAATATGGCACGGTGGGCTGCGTGGCATTGGATTCTCACGGAAACATCGCGGCCGGGACATCCACCGGCGGACTGACAAACAAGAAGTTCGGCCGCGTCGGTGACAGCCCGATCCTTGGCGCGGGCACCTATGCGGACAACGCCACCTGCGGCATCTCGGCCTCGGGGGTTGGTGAGCAATTCATGCGCCACGCGGCCGCCGCGCAGATATCCCTGTTGATGCAGCATCGACAGTGGTCGCTCAGGCAAGCTGCGGAATACGTCCTGACAAAACGGCTCCGCAAAGGCGACGGCGGCATCATCGGCATCGACAGTCACGGCGCAATCGTATGGGTCTACACGACACCCGGCATGTTTCGTGCGGCGACCGACGCGAACGGCAAATTCGTCGTGCGAATTCGCGACGAAGAATAATAGAACGGGTCATAGCCGTTGGGCGATAGCCTCGGTTTTATTCACAGATCGCCCGGAACCGTGGCTAGCGCCGAAACGGCTAGTTCAACCTATTCGAAAACCGTGGGCTAACTACCAGCGACTGATGAAATCAGCCGCCACGCGCCAGCGTCCGGTTGGGTAGGTTCTATGTTGCGAGTTGCCTTAGATTAGTAGTTGACTTCGGTTCCAAGGTAGAAGTTGATCCCGGGTTGAAACACCGTCGTCACGTTTCGCGCGTCGAAGTGCTCGCGATAGTTCTTGTCCGTGAGGTTTTCCACACCCGCCACAATCAGAATTGCTTCGGTGGCCTGAAGATAGCCGCGGAGATCGTAAGTGGTGAAGCCTCCCGTTTCCTGCTCCAGCAGCGACGTTGCGACTCGGTCTTGGTTGTCCACCACTCGGGCTGAAAGCTCAAGACCCCACAAGTTCTCGTCATCCGTAATCCGCAGGCCCAAGCGGGCCTCCAACGGATGCATTGCAAACAGCGGTTCTTCAGCAGATGTCGAAAAACTGCGACCGGTGGCTCCCGAAAACGCGAAGTTGCTGCCACGTCGCCGATGGTCTCGACCCTCGGTGTAACTCACTTGCGCGAACGACGTCACGCCGTCGTCGAGATCCTGCTCAAGAAACATCTCGAACCCCGCCAACGTCGCGAGATCCGTGTTGGTGTAACCGTAAGACGGCAGCACGATCTCGCCGGTCGCCGGATCGCGGAGCAAACCAGCAAAGTCGAGCGTGATGTAATCCACCACCCAGGCGTGAAAGCCGTTGACTCCGCCACGAAAATCGCCGTAGTCGGCCTTGGCTCCGATATCGATCTGATACCGTTTTTCCGGTCGGAGAAACGGATTGCCGCCCGGCGACGTCAACGCGAATTGTGGCATGACCGCTATGAACGGGGCATTCGCGTACATCTCGGTCATTGTGGGTGCTCGCATGCCGAAACCGGCACCACCGTTCAAAGTGATATTCTCGTCGATGACGTAATTCGCCGTCATGAACAATTGCCCGAGACTGAATGACTGGTTGAACGAGCCCGCTTGGCCGGAGATCCACTCATCCAATGCGAAGCCGAATGTTTGCGCACCTTTGGTGTCGGTCTCGGCATTCATGTTCACCCAATCCAAACGACCGCCGGTTGTGACCGTCAAGTCGTTGTCCACTTCACTCTCAAGTTCGAAGAAGACACCCGGATTGGCGCTGTAGCTTTTCGGAATCTGGAAATTGCTACGCGGTGCCGCGATCAAATCCCACACTAACAACTCGTTGTACTCTTGCTTGAGATATCGCAAGTCCGCTCCCGCCGTGAGCTTTCCAAGATCAATATCCCATGTCAGCGACGCCGACACGCCAGCCGATCCATTCCAGCCGTCGAAGTTGTTGTTGAAATTGGTGCGGCTCAGCATGGGGATCTGTTCGCGTTTGCCGCCGTCTTGAGCGTTTCCAACTACGGTCGTGGTGTTGTACCAACCTTCCACCGTGATCAAGTCTGCGATATCGGAATCTCGTTCCGTGTAAGTCACTTCGAACGCGTCGGTTTCGAGATAGTCGAGAATGTTGATCTGATTCGCCAACTGCACGTCGTTTTGATCGAGCCGCATGTAAGACAATTCCAGACTGCGGCGTTCATCGAGGTCGAAGCCAAACGCGAAGTCGAGGTCGCCGGATTTGTAACTCGCGGGCATGTCGACGCCGGCCCCGGTTTGATAATCCACGCCGCTCCGCATGCCGTAGCCAACGCGATAGCCGTAATCACGATCGCCGCCATAGAACGTTTGGCGACCGTACCACTGCTCGCCGTTGGTGTTGTAATCGAGACTGCTGGTTCCGTGAGATTCTTGGCCGTTTTCGTATCTGGGGGTTTGCAGCAATTCGAAGTCCACAAAACTGTAGCCCGGTCCATAGCGGGACGAATACGGCCCCTTGATCACGATTACGTCAGAAACGGTGCGGGCATCGACCTTGCTGAGTAGCGTGTCCAAGTCTTGTCTCACGGGAAACCAATACGATCCGGATGCCAAGAGTTGACCGTTCTGCGTGCCGCGGATTCGCGTATCCGTGACGATCGGGCTGCGACGTTCTGTCGAGATGCCGAGCGCTGACGACGACTTTCGCAGGAGCGAGCCCGCATCCGTCGCCAATCGCCCCTTGGCTTCCGAACCGAGGACCACGCTGGTTCCCGGCTGCCGTGCGTGCGATTGCCGAGTCTGGCTCAGCAGACTCTGATTTCGCGCTGGCGAACCGAACATTCGGCCGTCAAGCGATCCTGCGAGCGAAGTCTGTTGGAATTGCGGAGCCGCGACCGGAACCGGTCCGACGTCCTGAAATGACACTGGATGAAATGCGTCGTCGGGTTCGGTAGCTCTCAACGTGAGCGGCTGCACGTCAAGTCCACCGGAAACCGAGGCGGATTCCGAACTCAACTCCTTACTGGACGCGTTGGGGTGATCGCCGATTGGATGCGTGGCCGATGCGTTCGGCCGGGCACTCGGTTGAAGCGGAGCCGGATCGTCGGCGACCAGCACACAAGGAATCGCCAATGCGAATCCAGTGAGTAGTACAAGACACGTGCGCATAGCCAACCCCGTTGGTCATTCAAACGGAAGAACGAGTGAAGTCGGCGAACTGACTCAATTCCACGATTCGCGCCATGCGGCACCGCGCGTTTTCGCCGAGCATCAACCACAGTCGACATTTCGTCCACGACCGTGTTGACGGTTCAGCTCAATACAACCGTCAGGACTCGGACGGCAATATGCGAGTCCGTTTGAAACGATGCGTTTGGTCGCATCGAAAGTAGGCACACAGTTTCATCACAGGACCGGCAGAATCCGCGACATTGGCTCAGCAAATCACCCCAATAAAGCCAACCAGGGACTCGCCACCAACACCACCAGCATGGAGATTCCAAATGCCGGCGCGACCGCAGTTTGGTCATCGCTCCAGAACTCGCCGTGAGCCCGCTTGAGTCGCTGTTGCAGGTGTCGCCAATTCGGAACCATGTCAGCCTCGATCCAATCGTTACAACCCGTGGGAATCGCACAACCAGATCTAACCCACGACAGCGAGACATGCCAGTCCACGCGAGTTTGGGCTCACCAAACTAGGTCACATTGCCCAAACTCGCGTGCCTTCGGCGTGCGGTTCAACGAACAGAAGTGCCACTTTTGATTGCCATACCAACCTTGTTTGATGCAATGCACGAACGATGGAATTTACGGGCTTTGAGTGCCGGACTGAACAAGCCGTGCGGCCCAAGCGTCGAGATCGCGGCCCAGGCCGTAGCCGATTGATGTTTCCAATTGATAGGCCAACCGAGCTTGCCAAGTTCGATCAAGTTGGTCGCGGTGCTCGAAAACTCGCCGCATGAGTGGCTCGTTGCGTTGAGCTTCGATGGCGTTCATCAGACGCGGTTGGCGTTCACCCGTCGTGAAGCGGCGGTCGAGTTCCCTTGCCAGCTCGGGGTTCGAACGGTTTTGGGCGATTGTAAAGAGCACGTCGTCTCCACCCGGCATTCCTCGCTCAAGATACTGTGCGAAAGCGGTTTCATGCTTCGCGATTGCGATGGCCCATTGGGTGCGGTCGTGTGGAGTCGTGGCTGCGTCGAGGACTTTCGGGATCAGCGTGTCGGGTTGCAGGCGGCCACATAGCTCGATGGCGAGATTCCGAATCGGCTGAGAATCATCCGCAAGACAGGAAGCGGCAACGACTGCCAACGCCGCGTCGTTCGGAACCGGTGCATCGGTGGCGGCAGCGTTCGAGGCACGGTCAAGCAGCGACTTGACGGCTCGCATCGTTTCCAAGCGGACGATCATGCTTTCGTGTTGAGCGGCCGCCTTCGCGACTTGGACGAAGGACGCGGGATCGATCAGGGCCAGCGCGTGGATGGCGTCAGCTCGGACGTGGGTGTCCGGTTCAATTTGAATGACTCGCGCCAATCGATCGGCGGCCGGCTTGTGATTTAGACGGCCGAGTGCTTCGGCGGCGGATCGGCGCACTTCCCACCGCGGGTGGTCCAAGAGCGACATGATCGGTTCGCCGAGTTGTTGGTGCGACAGGAAGCCGGCCAGCCAAGCACCGGCACTCAGATCCAACGGATCGTCCGATGCCAGTAACCGAGTCGCCCGCGTTTGCATGGCTTCCAGGCGTGAATCGACCGGTCGAGGATTTCGGCGGACGATGATCATCTGCCCCTCATTCAACGCCAAGCGGTCGAGCGTGATCGTCAACGTGCCGGCCGCGAACTCGAACGGCAGATCGGATAAACGGTCGTCCTGAAATGCCTGCACAACCGCCGGGCGAGTTGGTTCGGCGAGCGTAATTTTCAGGGAAGTCAGCACTTCCGGGCGCATGTTGTAGAGCACGATGACGGTTCCCTGATCCGTGGATTGCGCCGTCGCCATCACGGTCGGCTTGGAAAGAACCAACTCGCGCGCGACGGCCGCTTCGTGGAGTGGACGCGTCAACGTGGCCCGACCGGTATTCGCCCAGATCACCGGTCGACCACCGATCGCCACGCTTTGTGCCGAGTACGTCACGCCCGCTCGGTGACCGACATAGACGACGCGACCTTTCCCGAGCGGTTTCTCGATCCAAGCCGCCGAGCCGTCGTCGTAAGTCGCTCGCGTGACGGCATTGTCCGCGGCGACCGTTTCGTAGCGATGCCCGAACTGCACGGCGTGAGATTGGAATGTTGGTTGGCCGACATTGGGTTTCATCGTCGCGGATCGCTGGTCCGAGCGGCCCGTTCGCTGAATCGCGGCTTCGCGAGACAACCAGTCATGCGGCTCGTTGTATTCGTCGTGCGAGAGCGAATTCGACGACGTCCACAACAACCCGCCGCCGCGAGTCCACGCCGCGATGCGATCCTGCACGCTTCGCGATACGTGCGGTTCGAGGACATACAGCGCGTCGTAGTGTTGCAGGCAGCCGTCGGCGATTTGTTCTTCGGTGACGAGTTCCGGCTGGTAGTACTCGTGCGACAAACCCAGAAATGTGGCGCGTTTGTCGTGATAGCTGTCGGCGGAACTCCACACATGCGTGGCGTGCGAGTACAGCATGGCGACGCGGCTGGGACGCATGACGGCGGTGCCCAGGATGTCGTCCACTTGGGCCGAGCGGTTGTTGAGTTTGTGGACGGCGTGATGACTCCAGGGGTTGTCCGACCAATAGCCTTCCGTCATCGAGTAGGACGGGCCGTAGGTCCAATAGCTGAGCAACTTGCACTGGTTGGCCACCTGTGTGTACGCCCGAAACACACTCGGATAGACGCAGTGCATCATCGGAAACGTCAGCGGCGGTTTGCCGTATTGCCGAGCCCCTGCGTTGTACGGAGCGACCGAATAGGCCACGGCTTGATGGCTGTCCCACCGCCAGCCGCCCGACGACATCCAATCGCTCACGCCCGGTGTCAGGGCGGGGTAGCGAGCCAACTCGAACATGTCCAAGGGCATGGCGGTGCTGCCGAGATACAGCGCGTGTCCGCTCAGCGCGACATAGCCCTTCAGTTCCTTGTTCGGAGCCGCCGCGCGGATGCCTTCCGCGGCCATGGCGAACATCCGCGGCGTCAAATAATTGGCGTAACGCCGACTCCAGTAATACTGACGTCGGCGAGCCGGTGTGTCGGCGACGGACAGAATCGTCATCACTCGCACGTTCGCCCAGGAATCGGCGCCGGCGTCTTGCGGAGTGACTCCGCGTGATCGCAGCCACTTCCGAAAGCCGACATGTGCGTCCGGCAGTCCGCCGCTCCACACCCAGTCTTGTTCCACGAATTCCTTCAGCGGTTTCGCGGTATATTTCGACTTGCCGCTGCCACCGCTTTTGATCTCGTTCAACAAGTCATCGACCAGTGGATCGGCCTTCTTGCGACCCGGTGTAACGACCGACGCCAGCAATTGTTCCTCTTTGCCGATGGCTCGCAGCTTCAGTTGACTGATGGACTTCGCATTCCCGCCGCGAATGACAAACCCGCCCTTCGCCGGCAATCCATTCAACTGCGTCATCATGCGATTATTGACGTACAGCGCGGCGGTTGCCGTTTTGCTGTCGCTCGTCGACTTCGATTTCGCGTCGTTCTGGCCGGACTGATATACGATCTTGAACGGCACGCCGTTCCAACTCGGAACCGCGCCGGGTCGAGTCAACGTGCCGGATTGGCGACCGGAAACGCCGGACGTCAGGTTGAACGTCACGTCGTTCCGGGGCCTGCCGACTCGCCAGAAACCGAAGTTTGGTTTGTCGCCGGCGAGTTGTCCCACGCGTAATTCGAATGCGTTTCCACAATGCAGGATTCCCTCAAGCACGCAGTCGCCGAGGTCGCTGCTCTTTGTGACGAGTTCACTGGCACCGGTGGGATCGTGCCAATGTGCCGCGTCCTTGCCGGCCGCGGGGCGATAGAGCCACAACGGCGCGGACAGCTCGGTGGTGTTGATTTCACCCGGTTCGTCGGCGATCTGAAACGTACCCAGACCCTCGTACGCCGACTGGCGACGATCGACGTCCTTCGCGTAGTGCTCGCGATATTTCCCTGCCGCCGCCGCTTCGTCGTACGGCATCCAGACCGGCGGCCAATAGTGACCACCGACTCGCTGCCAACCGTAGCGGCGGCTGTTGTTGACATTGTCCGGAGCGGCACAACTGTTGAAGCCGAGCAACCGTAGAGTTTTGACCAAATAGTCATTGCCCGCGCCGCTGTCGCCGCCGGAACCGTTTGCAAAGTACAGCGGCCCGCGAGTCAGCGGGAACAACTGGTTGCCCGTGGCCCACAACGCCGTTTGGTAGTGCTCGCGCGCGTAATCCCGCAGCGTCCGCAAGTCTTGCGGATAGGTTTGGAAGTCCGTCCGCATCGACAGCCGCTTGCCGTCGGGTTCGTTCCAGTCGAAGCGACGCAGGACGAAGTCGTCGTGCGGGAACACGGCGAATTCGGTGGTGCCCTTCGCGGCCGGATCGATATTCAACGCGATCGAGAGCGTGGCCCCGCCGAAGCCGGAGAAGTTCTCGATGTCCTGCAAGCGGTACCAGCGAGTGAACCCCGGTTTGGAGTGCTCGGCCGGTTTGGAATTGTTGATACCGTTCGGAGCGAGATTCGCGCTGGCTCCCCAGGGCATGTGATGCAATTGGGCACCGAGTCGGATGCCGAGATTCGTTTTCTCGGGTGGCAGCGATTCGATGTGGAACCGCACATAGCTCGCCGGTCGCGCATCGATGTCACCGTGAAACGGATAGGGCAAATCACCGAACGTCGTCAGGAACGCGGCGTCGACCAGCGGTGGCTCATCGCGAACTCGCCCGCTGGTCGCCAATGCCAGCGAATACGTGCCCGGTTTCAATGCGACGCTTGGCAATTTCCACCAATAGAACGGTGCCTGTTGGCTCGAGTCTTCAACCCGATTCAAGTTGGCCCACTTCCGCCGAGCTTGATCTTTCGAGTTCGCCAACTCGTTCAACAAGTCGTCACCGATGCCCCCGGGTTTTTCCGTGGCGGCGATCTTGGTGGAGAATTGCTCGACCAATTTGCGATATGCCGCGAACCCCACCGGCCCGCCGGTTGACTCGGAGCCGGTCGAATTGCCGAACGTCGTGTGCAGCAAGGTGCGGTCACCAGCGGTGATGTCGGCTTGAATCGCGGACGGGAACTTCGAGATTTGGGCAATGCGGACCCACATCGAATACTGACCGGCTGCCTTGATCACAACTTCGGCTCGGACGGGTTGCTTGAGCGACACGACCGAACCCCACACCGCGCCGCGATGTTTCACCAATTCAGGGACGGCGTGCGGAACACCGACCGCATCCGCTTTCAGCGTAAACGTACTCGGCCGCAGGACGACCAACCGGTGCCCATCCAATGGAGAGTCGGCCCCGGTCCAGCGTTCCGCGTGAGCCACCTGCGAGAGACACGGAATGATCAGCGAAAGTAGAACGAAAGGTCGCATGGACGATCCTCATGAGTCGGGATTCCAATCTTGATCAAGGCGACCTTGATGGTACGCAAACCGAGAATCCGTGGCGATGAGCCCACGGTTTTCGACCATGCTCAGCCTTGTGAGCGGCGATTGATCCGAATCAACCGATTTGAGGGTGCCGAATTCGTGACCCTTGATTTGATCCCGGCGGATGGATTTCTGGAAGTCGTCAGTCATCCAATTTGCGGGCAATCACTCGGCGAGTCAGGCTGACCACATGTCTGCGTCAGCAGGAAATGCCGTGCCTTCCGATTGGCTGTCGCGCGGTGAAACCTGACCGTCATCCACTGTTTCGGGGAACTTTGGGCGAAACTTCGCGAGATACTCGCACGCCTCGTTTAGCTCATCGACACGCTGAATACGTCGCCAGACTGCCGCTGCGGACATATCCACTTTCTGGGCGTTGATCCCATCGTCATTGGTGGGAAGCGCCGTTTTCATTGAGCCATTCGACATCCATTTGATCCTTTGTTCGACCGGTCTCACGTTTCATCAAGAGCAATCCGCTCGCGGACATCACGGTCAATTCTACCCCGTCATGTTCAAACTGCCGCCGACAATTCCAGGCATGTTCAAGTAATCGCGAGACGATGAGGAGGTCCAGCATGATGTGATCTCGGCCTTCCACTTTCACCAGCCGATAGAGTCTTTGTTCGGACTCCCTACCCGAGTTGAAAGTCATCCATCCCGTGTGAAGCCAAAAACCAAGTGACTCGGCGACTTCGATGATCGCATCCAAGTCGTTCTCTCTCACCAAGAGGTCGATGTCCTCGGTCGTGCGAACGTGGCCGTGAACAGCCATCGCAAGCCCACCGCAAAGTGCATAGTCAACACCGGCGGACCCAAGTGCGATGGCCAATTTTTCGAGTTCTTCGGTGAGTTTCATGTTGCTGATCACCCAGTTTTCGAGGCATCGTGTTGACGTGAAAACCCAGTAGCGTCAACGCTGTGCCTTCCGATGACAGTCGTCAAGTGAAGCCTGATCGACCCTCGCTGAACTCGTCAGGAAGAACACCGACCGGGGCTGCTTCAATTTGCAAGTTGCAATTCCCAATTCCCAATTTGCAATTCCCCCCAATCGTTGCGACCTGCGTCTCCCGAAATGTCCAACAGACACCACCGCCCGAGACCTCGCGGAGAACTCGCGTCTTGCGAATCATTCGTTTCCCCAAAGCCGCGTCGTATAGTTCCAATATCCAGTGAGCCGGTTCAATCGTCGCTGGTGCATTCGCAGTTCGCGGAGCTACCAATCGCCGACTCGGTCCACGGAAAGAGACTGAAATGACCTACCCCTTGGCCACCGAACCCCCGAAATCCGAATCCGTGCAATCCACCAAAGACAATCGCCCCATCATTGTGAAACAAACCGGAGCCGGCTTTTTGGGGCGGATGTGGAGTCGGCTGCTGCTGATCGCCCTGCTGGTGTCCGTGGTCTTCAACATCGGGCTCTATGAAGCCTACGAAGACTACTACAACCAGACGCCACCGATTGAACGGTTCCATTCGGGCGAACCTCAGGCCGAGCAGCGAATCGCCGTGATCGATATCCACGGCATGATCATGCCGCCGTTTACGTCCCGCATCCTCAAGACTATCGAACACGTGCAAGACGACGACCGCGTGCTGGGCGTGCTGCTCAACATCGACAGCCCCGGCGGAGCGGTCGCGGACAGTCATCAGATTTATCACCGCTTGAAGAAACTGGCCGAAAAGAAGCCGATCTTCGTGAGCATGGGACGCATCGCGGCATCCGGCGGTTACTACGTGGCCATGGGGGCCGGCACCAAAGGTCGCATCTTTGCCGAGCCCACCAGTTGGACGGGGTCGATCGGCGTGATCATCCCTCGCTACAACGCCGCGGAATTGGCGAAAAAGATCGGCGTCGCGCCCGATCCACTCAAGACCGGTCCATTCAAGGACGCGCTCAGCCCGTTTCGCGACCTCACGCCCGAAGAACGGGTTGTGTGGGACAAGATTCTGGACGAGTCGTTTCAGCGTTTCTTGACCGTCATTTCAGAAAACCGCGAATCGCTCGACATGGACGGCATCAAAGCCCTCGCCACCGGGCAGGTTTACACGGCACAGCAAGCCATGGACAACAAACTGGTGGACGTCATTGGCTACGAAGAAGATGCATTGGCGGCACTTCGCGACGAGATTGGCCAGCATGACATTCGCGTCGTGCAGTACGAGTACCCCGTGACGATGCTGGAGTCGATTCTCGGTGTGCAGGCGAAACAGCAAACGGCCAACCCCTGGACCACGTTTCTGGAAGCCAGCGTGCCTCGCGCGTGGTACATGTGCTCGTGGGCTCCATCCGTAAACGCGCATTAAACCGCCTCCCAACTTCGCGATTTGGTGCTTTCGCGCGGGTTTTCTTCCCCAACGAATTAATCAAGAATCAACGAATGGGTGCGGCAATTCGTGGATTCCTTAATTCGTTGGAACATCATCGACGATTGCGCATTGAATCCGTGTTGGATTACCCTGGCCGCGCGGTGGCGAGTATCAATCCGCTGCAAGCCCGCCCGACTGCGACCGGTGCCACGAGCGGAACAAGTTCCGCACTACATCAGGATCGCGTCTTCCGGAATCCAACCCACACAAAGACCATGCACGGCAACACCACCATCCCCACCGCCACGGCATAACCGATGGCGGCTCCCAGGCCGGCAAATTCTCGGCCGCCGTAAAACACGCATGCTCCGATTGCCATCGATGACAACACGTTGGTGAACAACATTGGGTCGCGTTTGTGAGCCCGCATGTACATCGACATGCAATGCGGTACGTGATACAGCAAGACTCCGGCTAACAGCACGGCGGTTGCACTCGGCGAAAGAAATCGAGCCGCGATCTCGGGGAACCAGTCTTTCGAATGCACCGCGGCCAGCCACACGCCTGCGGAGACCACGAGCAGAATCTGCAACGAAACGAGTGTCAGTCGACGAAAAACTCGATCGAGTTCGGCAAAGTCGCGACGAGCGATCAACACGCCGAAGCGTGGGACTCGTGTTTGAACCCAGGCGAGCCCTGCGGCCTGAATTGCCGTGACGATGGCCCAGGTCATTCCCATTTGTCCCGCGACGGCAGGCCCGTGGTAATGGAACAACACCGGCGTCATCAGCGAATACGAGAAGTACCCGACGCAGCCTTGCACGGCCAAACGCCATTGCAGCGGCCAGATTTCGCGCGTCCATTCAATCCGTGCGGTAGTTGATGTTGGTGCCAGGAACGGTCTGAAGAAGCGACGAAATCGGACCGCGACCAACACAACGTCCCACATCACTCGCGCGGCGACCGCGGCAACCGGTGCCCACAATTCAAGGCCAGCGGAGATGCAAATCCATACGCCGAGACTCGCTGTCACCGCTTGCAGCAGTCGGAAGCGATTTACGATCGCGTTCTGTCCGCAACCTTCCAGCAGGGCATTGAACGGCAACAGCCACAGTAACCCCCCGCTCAGCACGGTGATCGCGCACCACGGCCCGATCCATTCGATGCCAGCGGCTTGTTGGGCGAGAAAGACGTAACCGCCAATTCCAACACCGATCGCAAAGAGCATCGCGGCGATGGCGTACCAGCCGGCGATCAGTCGTCCCAAGCTGATGAGCCGTGATCGAGCCCGGTCGTCACCACGAATCGCTCCGGACTCGTCGAGCGACAACTTGGCCCATTCATGACTGGCCACATTGACGATGACGATATTCAAGCCCAACTCAAAGAACGTCTGCAGCGCCATCAAGCTGGCAAAGGTGTAGTAGAAGCCTTGCAGTTCGGGCGAAAAGTGTTCGGCAATGAAATAGACCGTCACAGCGCCGGCGAGCAGTTGCCAGACTCGCAGCAGCAAACTGAAGAAGGTGGCGCGATCGATTTCAATGCGGTTGATCAGCCGCCGCAATCGCGAGCGGGGCTGGGAGTCGTGCGGGAGTCGAGAGTCCACAGTCACGAGGCCCGAGCCCGATGTTGGGAGAAGAGTTGCGGAGGATTCAGAAAGTAGGCCGAAGTTCGAGTTTGTCACTTTCCGGGGTCAGGCTTACGAATTGCAGATTTGGCGGTTTGCCGTTTTTGATGAATCCCACATCGAGCGCCGCCAAATTTGCAATACGTAAGCCAGACCCCGATCCCCAAATGTGAATTAAGCCGCTTTGCGTTCATCGTCCGTCGACTCAACGATTCGCAATTCCGGACCAGGCGTTTGTTGCGGCGAGCCTTGGGTTCCGGCCTGCCGACGCATCAACAGCCCGACAATCGCCGCGAGTCCGAGCGACAAGAAGGCAATGGCCGGCCAGGAACTCGATTCCTGCTGCTTGTCTTCGTCCACCACGAATTCATCTTCGACCCATGCCACCGACTCGATCGGCGATTGAGGAACGATTGGACTCCCATCATCCAAATCGGCGACGTCCACGTCGGCGACCGGCTCCGCAGCCGATGGCGAAATCATCAGCGGGCCGCCATTCGGATGCGGGTTGGTCAGGTCCGGTCCCTCCGTCCCGCCCGAATCGATTGGACCGACGGCGGCTTGATCGTCATAGACGGCGATTGGGATTGGAGGCGTGTCCTTCTCCAGCGCGACCGACGAGTTCGTCGCGACATCCGGCACTTCGAGCGATGTCTGGCTGATGATGGGATGTGCCGGAGACGTTGGCTTGTAATCGATCGCTAATTCGCGTCGGTTGGGATCGAGTTGTGGATGCAGGTTGATCGGCACGTTGGTTTGCACCGCGTCGAACTCGCGCGGGCCGATGAACTTGCGGGTGGGGACGTCTTCCGATTCACGAATGCGACCGTAGATCGAGTCCGGCTTTTTCTCGACCGGGGCGACACCTTGAGGTGCTTGCGGAACGCCACCAATATTGGGCTGCGAGGGCAAAATGCCTTGACCATGAGCAAACGAAGCGTTCGTGCGAATCGCCCTGGCAAAATTCGAACCTGTCGTCGCATTCGTGGACTTCGCGGTGTTGGGAATCGTGCGAATGCCTGGTCCTTGCTTGATGCCGTTTTCAATGGCGGCCAGATCGGCAAGGCGTTGTTGGACGATCTTCGAAGTGTCACTCGGCGGCGGCGTCAATTCCTCGACGTTGTTCGCGCGACCAGTGTTGCTTGCAAGCTGCGGATCGTTGAACGGATTCCGTCCCGCTTGAGTGATCTTGCCGACTTCACCGGGACGAATATCCGCTCGCGGAGTGATGATCGGACCGCCGTCGGGAACCGGTTGTTCGTGCCAACCGCCGCTCTGTGCGATTCTCGGTTGATTGTCCTGCGCCAGTTGTTGCCGCTGTTGGTTCACTCGATTCGTGCGACCGAATTGTTGATCAAAGTCGCTGGCAAACACATTTGTTGCGGGAGTGTTTGGTTTGCCCGAGTTGGATGCATCGGCGACCTGCTGATTTGCGGATTGGCGAATCGATTCTCCGGACGTGGCATGCCGACGACGTGCCGTGTCCGACTTCGCCATGTGCGGTGTCGCGGGTGGCTGTCCGTATTCGGAGATAAACGGATCGGACGGAAACTGGTCACGTTCCCGGCCGACAAGTTTGGCCAGTGATTGCCCCAACCGTTGTCGGACGGTCAGTTTTTCGGTGTCGTTGGCCTTTGAAGCTGACGACTGAGCAATGTGAGCGGCATGCGCCGTCGTCGGATCGGCGGAACTTTCAGTGGATTCGGATTTCTTTCCGAACGGCCAAATCCCGGAATACGAGTCCGTGGCATCGTGGGCACAGCCGCTGAGAGACACGGCACCCAAGAACAACCCGGCCACGCCGGCACGAAAGCGTCGCGAATGAAACATTCGTCGAATCACGGCATCTCATCCTTGTCGAACAACGAAACTCGCAACGGCTGCGTTGAGTCACCAGTGGTTGACCGGCGAACTCGTGCGACCTTGCCGCCTAAATGGGTCCGTGCGAAAGCATGGGATCCCCATCATCCGGACCAGAGATCGACTTGAGCGGTGGAACTACGTGAAGTGATCAACCGGATTTCGCTGAGTTTGAACAATGCTCGGGCAAAAGTTCGGCTCGGCGAAGGCGCGCAAGGCAAACGGGTTGCGGCAAGTTTGCGGGAGAGGATTGGGCGAATTCGGGCAAAATGCCGGCATTGAGAGGATTCGGCTCAAGCCTTGTCGTAGCACGCGACCATTGTCCGGTGACCGCTCGGGACAATGTCCCAAGCTAGTCCTTAACCCAGCGAGACTAATTTACAAGAAGTAGCAAATAGATGGAACTCATTCGTGTTTTTGC
>JAQBZS010001175.1 GCA_027622115.1 Planctomycetota bacterium
GGGCCATTGCCGCGGGGTCCTTGAGGGCCTCCAGCAATTCGGTCATCTGGGATTTGAGCTGGCCCTCAAACTCGCCGCGTGCGAGTGCCATGCGGGCGGCTTCGATGAACTTGCGGGCGTAGCCCCATTCGAGCGCCTCGTCACCGAGTTCGTCGGCATAGCCTTGGGGGATGTGGTCTTCACCGAGGTAGCTATCGTTGATTTCGCCGATTTCGCGGGCGGCGATTTGGGCCTGGTCGAACAGCCGGCTGCGTTCGGCCTGCCAGCGGGCGACGGCGTCGTCATCGACGAAGAAGTCGTCTTGTTCGTCGGCGATCTGGCGGTCGAGTTCCCGGATGCGGCTCCAGAGGTCGATGTGCCGGTTCTGCAATTCCCACAGCCGCTCCTTCCACCACGGCGGGGTTGAGGGGGAATTGGCCGGGCCGCTCGTGGCCACGTTTCCAGCGTCCGGGTCCAGCTTCAAAGGCCCGGGCGTGTTGAGGGACGCCGTTGTTGCCGCGGCACCGCCACCGGGGAATGCCGGATGGGTCTCGAAGCTGCCGAATTCGAAGGCCGAATTGAATGAGTTCGTGGTGGCTGTGGTGAAGTTGCCGGCCGAGCCATACCCGCCGGAGTTCATGGCGTAGGTTTGGATGACGGTCGTGTTTTCGCTCCCACTCCAGAACTGCCGTTCGGCTTTCAGATTTGGCGGGTTGAGATATTTGATGAAAGCAAAGTCCACCCCCGCCAAATCTGAAAGACGTAAGCCTGACCCGGAGTGTCGACACCTTGGGCGAACCGTCGTCTACGCGTTCTTGAAAATCCTTGATGCAAGATCGAGGAACTCGCGTAAGGCCGGTGCCGTGACGGCCTGTTTTCGCGTGACGACATAAAAGCTTCGTGACGTTTTCAGACCTCGCACTTGGACGGTCGCCAAGCGTTTTTCCGAACAGTCGACACTCACCGCCCTTTCGGAAAGAAACGCGACTCCGTTGCCCTGCTGCACGGCGGCACGGATGGCTTCGTTTGAGTTGACTTCAAGTTCGACCGTTAGCTCGTCGAGCGAAATGCCGACGTCGGCGAGACTCCGTTCCAAGCAGCGGCGAGTCCCCGACCCGGACTCGCGGACGATAAAGGACTCGCCTCGTAACTGTTTCAGCGCCACGCTCGACCGTCCTGCCCATCGGTGAGACGGGGCGACAACAAGTAGCAATTCATCATGCCCGATGCATTGCGAAGTCAGTCGATCGTCCAACGGCAATTCACCGACCAAGGCAGCATCCGCGTCGCCACTTTCGACCGCGCTCGTGGCTTCGCAGCTATCCGAGATACTGACCCGTGTTTGGATATTCGGGACACGGATGCGAAGTTCGTGCAACAAGCTCGGCAGGAAGTACTCAGCGGGTATGGTGCTGGATGCGATGTGCAACCGAGTCGCCTGCTGCGTGTCGCCGGAACCACTCAATTCGCGCACGGCGGCTTCAATCAGTTCGAGGATTCGTCTCGCGTGTTCCAACAGCCGGCGACCGTCGTCCGTCAGTTGCACGGCACGGTGAGCGCGTTCGAAGAGTCGCACACCAAGCTGTTTTTCCAAAGCGGCCATTTGTTGGCTGACGGCGGCCTGGGTCACTCCCAATTGCTTTGCGGCTTCCGTGAAGCCGGATGCTTCCGCGGCGGCAACAAATGTTCGAAGGTGGCGAGTTTCCATCGGGCCGGTTTTCTGTCACGAGTTCACTTTGGCGCGAATCGCGTGGTTATCGGCATTCGACGCTCGTAACTCAACGGTGGCATCGGTCAGACACTGCGACATTGAGGCCTTGCGACATCGAGAGTGAAGCGATGAGTGATGATTCGGTGGAATCGTGTAGCATTGTTGCTCGCTGATTCAGAAATCCTTGATTGGAGACGGTGTTTTGAATCCACGCACGATTCACGATTTCTCGGCCGCGATGACCCGTCGGCGGTGGCTGCAAGCCGGCGGTGCAGCTGCGGGAGCGCTCACGTGGCCGTCACTCTTGCGGGCTCGCACGGTGAATCCCGATGCGCCCGCGCGTCAGGCGATTGTCATTTATCTGCAAGGTGGCCTGTCTCACTATGAAAGCTTCGATCCCAAGCCGCTGGCTCCCAGCGACTATCGCGGCGAATTCCAGTCGATTCCAACCAGCATTCCGGGCGTGCATTTTTGCGAACACTTGCCGCGATTGGCGTCGCGAGCCCACATGTTCAATGTCGTTCGCAGTACCTACGTGGATTCGCCCAGCCACCCCGTCGCGATCCACATGACGTTGACCGGTTGGGACTTGCCGGGTGCGTCGGTTGAAGGCCAGAACCGAAACACCACCTTTCCGTCAATCGGCTCGGTGGCCGCACGCACGCTTGGTCCCGACCGACCGGGCTTGCCGGCTTACGTCGCCATTCCGCACTCCGGCCAGTTGGGCGTGCGAGTGCATTACGCAACAGCGGGCTCGCTCGGTGCCGCTTACGAGCCCGTCGATTCCGGCATGTTGCCGGACACCGCCGAAATGCCGTTCATCGCACCGCCGAACTTGCGACTGCATCCGCAGCTCACGCCAAGTCGCCTGCGCGA
>JAQBZS010001176.1 GCA_027622115.1 Planctomycetota bacterium
CGGCCAATTTTGAAATTTGAACGCCCGACCCCATTCTTGCGACAATGAGTGAGGACATCAGATGTTGGGTTGGCGGTTGACGATTTCGGCGATTCTGGTTCCGGCTTTGATCGGGCTGTTTGTGCTGGATCACAAAGCGGGCGTAGAGGCTCCGTATTTGTGCGCGCTGTGTGCGCTGCTTGCCGTGCGGGCGGCTTGGGAGTTTGCGGACTTGCTGACGACTCGGAACATGCAACCGTCGTTTCGGCTGATCGCGATTTGCAGCGTGGCGATTATCGGCGCGACTTGGTTCGGCAATGACGGAACGACTCTGCCTGGCGGTGCCGGTTCGGCGATGATCGCGTTCGGACTTTCGGTGCTCGCTGTCTTCCTGCGTAGCGCGATTCGATACCAGGCTCCGGGCCAATCGATGGAGACCTTGGGAGCCGACTTGTTGGGCATCGCGTATGTCGGCGGCTTGTTGTCGATCACCGCTCAGTTGCGTTGGGTGGCTGGAGCGGACGCCGGTTACTTGGTGCTGGCATCGTTGGTCATCGCCGCCAAAAGCGGAGACATCGGCGCGTACACGCTCGGACGGTTGTTCGGCAAACGCAAGATGGTGCCTCGACTGAGTCCTGGCAAGACTTGGATGGGAGGCTTAGGCGCGGTACTCGGAGCCAGCTTTGGAAGTTGGGCTTGGCTGCACTGGGGACCGAGTTTGTTTTTCGAGGCACCTCAACCGATCCCGTGGGTTTGGACAATCGTGTTTGGAGCGATCATCGGCGTCGTTGGCTTGATCGGTGATTTGGCAGAATCGTTGATCAAGCGCGACTGCGGCAAGAAGGACTCGGCGAGCCTGCTGCCCGGCTTCGGGGGTTTGCTCGATTTACTCGACAGCGTGATTTATGCCGGCCCGGTCGCGTATGTTTTGTGGACGGTCCTGCCGCTCAAGACTTGGTAACGAGCTAATCGCAAGAACTTTGGCGCAGAACGTGGCACGAAGATCCCAACAATATGTACTATCCTCGTTAGGCCCGTGTCGCTCACAGGGGGGCACGTAAACACCAATCATTGGACCAATACCCGGAGAACTGAGCCATGCAAGACGCCAATCGACGTGGATTCATCAAGACTGTCGGAGCCGGCACGTTGGCCTATGCGGTGTCGAACGGAGTCGCTCAGGAATCGGCGGCTTCAAGAATAAACGTGGGAGTCATCGGCACGGGCGGCATGGGCACCGGCCACGTGCGAGCACTCGCCAAGCGGAAGGACGTGGATGTCACATGGCTGTGCGACGTCGATACCGAACGAGTCAACATCGCCGCCGACATTGTGAAGGACGAGAGCAAGCCGCGTCCGACCGTCATCGGCGACATGCGAAAGTTGCTCGACGATCCTAAAGTCGATGCCGTGTTCATCGCGACTCCGGATCACTGGCACACGCCGGCCGCGTTGTTGGCTTTGGCAGCGGGCAAACATGTCTACGTCGAAAAACCGTGCAGCCACAACATTCACGAAGGCCGGCTGCTGGTCGATGCCGCCAAGAAGAGTGGTAAGTTCGTGCAAGTGGGAACTCAAAGCCGCAGCACTGAATGTGTCCGAGACGGCATCCAGCGCGTGCTCGACGGAGCGATCGGAGACGTCCTGGTGGCGAAGGCGTGGAACAGTCAAAAACGCAGCACGATTGGAAAGACTCAACCGTCGGATCCACCCGGCAATCTGGACTACGACAACTGGGTCGGCCCCGCCCCGCTGGTTCCGTATCGCAAGAACCTGCTGCACGCTGTGTGGCGCTGGTGGTACGACTTCGGCTGCGGAGACATCGGCAACGACGGAGTTCACGACATCGATGTCGCTCTATGGGGTCTGGGCGTGAACGCGCCGCCGAGCGGTTCGGCTGCAGGCTCGACCTCGGTGCAACATCCCGAACGAGTCAGTTGCTTGGGCGGCACTTACTTCTTCGAAGACGACATGCAGTTCCCGGACACTCAATACGCGATCTGCGAATACCCCGCAGCAGCGAACGGCAGCCGCAAACAGTTCATCTACGAGCAACGCATCTGGACTCCGTACGTTCAGGACGGCTACGAAAACGGCTCGGCCTACTACGGCACGAATGGTTGCTTGATCATGGGCCACACGGTCGGCTGGAAACTGTTCGGCCCACGCAACAAGTTACTCGCCGAGCGAACCGGCTCCGCCGACCTAGGCGCGCACCACACGAACTTCTTCAACTGCATCCGTGGCACAGAAAAATCCCTGAACGCACCCGCGACAGTCGGCCACCAAGCTGCCACGATCGTCCACCTGGCGAACATTGCCGCGCGCCTCGGCCGGACTCTGAACTTCGATCCCAAATCCGAAACCATCACGTCCGACACGGAAGCCCAATCGCTAATCGCCCGCCAATACCGATCCCACTGGGGCGCTCCGACGACGTAGTGAAATGGCCTGTTGGCAAAGTTGTCTAACGATTGCCGAAGGCTCGTTCGATTGAGATGGCACCAGCCCATGACCAGCCGAATTCGTCTTGATCCAACCATGCATCCCCTGGATTCAGTTGAGTCCTGGTGCGAGTCG
>JAQBZS010001177.1 GCA_027622115.1 Planctomycetota bacterium
CCGAATGCACGTAGAACGCAGCCGATCAATAAACGTGCGGCATCGAACTTGGTCACCACAGGTCGGGTCTCCCAAACACGGAAGCCGAAGTCTTCGATGCGTTCGAGAATCTTGAGCCCGCCGCGCGCAAACAACTCGATGTCGACCTGCATTCGCCCGGGTAGCCGACCAATCAGTGGTAACCCGCCTCTGAGCCATTCGCGAGCGCGTTCGACCTCAAACCGCATGAGATCAAAAAACGCAGCGTTGGTGACACGTGCCGCGAGATCGTCGTCCGTGTAGCCGAATCGCTCGCGATCCTCGCGCGGCAAATAGACACGATGGATGTCGGCATCTCTTGAGACATCTTGCCAGAAATTCGCGAGCTGCAAGCCGGTGCAGATGGAATCCGACCACGCCACGTTTTGCTCGTTGAATTGGCGGCACAGATGAAGCACCAAGCGACCCACGGGATCGGCACTGCCTCGGCAGTAGTCTCGGAGTTCGTCGAAGGTTTGGTATTCGCGAATACGTTGGTCTTGCTCGAACGCGTTCAGCAGATGATGGAATGGATCGGGCGGGATGTCGAATTCTTGAATGGTCGGCAACAAGGCCACAAAGACAGGGTGTGTCGCATCGCCGCGAAAACAGGCAACGAGTTGAGAACGCCACCAGTCAAGCAGTCGCAGCGATTCATCGGCATCCAACACTTCGTCCGCGAGATCGTCGGACCAGCGACAATACGCGTAGATATTGAAAAAGTGCTGATGCAGTCGTTTGGGCAACAGCCACGATGCCAGCGGAAAATTCTCGTAATGCGAGGTGGCCAACGTGCGGCAATACGCAGCAGCCTCGGCCGCGTCGAGCGGATCACGCTGCGAGCCCGGTCCCCATTCGGCGAGTTGCATGCGAAATGCGGTCGTGACTGTCACGCCATCTTTGGAAGACGCATCATCCATCGAATGGCCTCGGCCTCAATCGTGGGATCAGAATAGTCCGACGCTAGTTCCAATACCGAATCTGAGGATTTGAATCCACTCGGCCAACATCGTGATCGGCGTATGCTCGACCGAAACCGTATCGCCGGGTTTCAGCAAGACGTTGGACTTCAGACTGCCCTTGGCCGTGCGAATACTGACGTTGATCACATCTGATTTGGTGGAATCCGGTCGCGCCCGAATGATGTAGATCTTGTCCGCCATCGACAACGATCGACCGCCAGCCATCGAGACGGCATCGAGAACTCGGAGATCCTTGCCGATCGGGTATTTCAGTGGACCGGGATGCTTGACGAGCCCCATCACGGTAACCGGCGGTGGGTCGCGGCGTTCCACAAACACGACGGCTCCATCCGGCACGTTGTAGCCATTCGCTCCACTCTTGGCGGCCGACACCATATTGATTCGCACCGATTTCATGTGGGCGGCCGGCTGAATGACGGCGTTGGCACTGACCTGTTGGATACTCGGCGAATCCACCGCGTGTCCGCCCGCGATTCTCGGTGAACTGCGGTCGATCGTCGCACCGCCGTCCGTTGTGGGATATCGGATTTCGATAAATTCGCCCGCGTTTTCCGCGAGCCCCTTGGCGGCAGTGATCGCGGCAACCAAGTCGCTGTGTTGTCGTGGAAGTTCGTAGGTGTTGGGCTCGACGACAGCCCCAATCACCCGCACGCGATTCACACGCTGCTTTTTCATGGTCACGGTAATGTGCGGCGACTTGTACAAACCTTGTTGCACGCACTGCTCGTAGATGATTGCTTCCGCTTCGTTCCACCGCTTGCCCGCCAGTGGAACTCGGCCGATGACCGGCATTGATCCCATGCCGTCATTCTCGTTGACTCGAACCGGAATCGTGAACGTGTCGTCTTCAGACAGTCCCGCAGCGATTGTGACTTCCAGCACGTCGCCGTTTGCGATCAATTCATTACTGACGGACTGGGCAGCCAGTCGGGTCAAGTCGACTTCTTGAGGATTCGATCGCGCGGTCACTCGCATCGAGTTCGGCATCGATTCCGCATTGAAATTGGCGATTGAGCAGCCAAGCATCGACAAGACAGCCACGCACACAGCCAGTCGTGCGGTTGTCGCCGGAACAAACTGATGCCTGCGGATTGAAACCGTGGCAATCCTTGCCATGGAGATCTCCGGATGAGTCGAACTTCCAAACACGGATTCTGCTTGTGCTGACCGGCGGCGATGCCGAGAAGCCTTGACGACTTCTTGTCCGTCCATGCAGGCCGGGGGAAGATGGGAGAGATTAGAAGCTATCTGAAAAGGGGTCTGACCCTTTGGGGCCTCGCTAAACCCCGGCAAAACTGAGGCCGGAGAGGGTCAGACCCCTTTTCAGAGAGCTACTAGTTGGAGAGTCATTCGCGAATGCGGGGCGGGTTGATAGATTCAACTCGAAAACCGGTCAACACCAAACATTCGACAAACAGGAGCCGGGGTGCATGTCAGCTTTTGCGCGCAGACGGATCACGTCGTGGACGTCAATAGGGGTAATCTTCGATTTCTGATAATCTGGGCGAACTGACGGTAACCAGAGACCTCTCCCTCAGCCCTTCGGAGTCG
>JAQBZS010001178.1 GCA_027622115.1 Planctomycetota bacterium
TCAGACCCCTTTTTCAGATAGTTTCTAACTCCAATAGGAACCCGTGATGTCAGTCACCGAATTGGCAAGCGACATCTTCCATTCACTCGCGACGTTGAGACCCGGTCGATGCAAGGGTCTGATCGGCGTCGATGTCGGCTCGCATTCGACGAAACTCGCGCAAGTGGAACGCAACGGCTCCAGTTGGCGAGTCATGCATCGCACGACGATTCCCACGCCCGCGAATCAGTTCGCCTGCGGTGACGTGAATTTCGATTGGTTACAGGATGAATTGCGCGAACTCGTTTGCCGTCGGGTCTTTGACGGACGGAAAGCGGCTTGTGTCCTACCCATGTCGTTGACCGATTTACGCACCTGCGACTTACCGATCGCGACGAACGACGAACTCCACGAAATCATTACGTTGGAATTGGAAGCCGACGACGGGTTGTCGCATGAATTTGACGCCTGGAACTGGCAACGCCGCGCAACTCAAAACGGAGTGGACGCCGGCGGCATGCAGCCGTATTCAGTGGTTTCCGTGACAACACAGTTGAGCGACGAAATCGCCGAGTGTGCCTTTCAAGCGGGCTTGCCGTGCGAGGTACTGGATGCGTTGCCGTATGTTCTGGCACGAGCCGTCGCAATGGTTCACAAGGGTCACGACAGGTCTTCTCTGCCGCCCGCCGAATATGCCGTCGACGAGGTGGCACAGATCCAGCCTGCCGCGCATCAACCCGTGGGGATATTGGACTGGGGCTATGCCACGCCGCTGTTTGTGGTGGTCAAGAACGGTGTGCCGGTCTTCGCTCGACAACTGCGCGAAGGAAATATGCAGTCCGTCATCGATTCCGTGGCTCGCGGCATCAACATGGAACCGCAAGCCGCCGGGACAATATTGACTGAATACGGTTTGCCCGATCCCGACGATGACACCCATGAATTGCGGAACATGCTGAAGCAGTTTGTCGCGGGGGGAGTCCAGCGGCTGGCCGGCGAACTCAATCGCACGCTGGGCTTCCTTCGGGGCGAACAGTCCAACCTGATGCCGGACACCATTTGGCTGACCGGCGGCGGTGCCACCATCAAGAACATCGACTCACTGTTGGAGAACGATATCCCTGCGGAAATTCGCGTGTGGAGAACTCGCGGGAACGCGTCGTCTGCAACCTTGGAACCGCTTTACGCCACGGCGATGGCGCTGTCTGCATTGGGAGTCCGCTCATGACGACATCCGTAAACCTGCTCTCAAAACAATTCCGCAGACGCATGTTGATCCATCCGCTGGCTGCGAATCTGGGCGTGCCTATTGCTCGTGGCTGTCGTCGGCGTTGCCGGAGCCTGGACTTGGGCTCGGCACGAGTTGAGTCAACAAAGAAGGATTGTCGAAGACCTCGAACAGCAAGGCCGACCGATCGCCGATCTGCAAGCAGAGAACTGTGAACTGCAACTTCATCTGGACGAGATCGATGGTCGCCAATCGCTGCTTTCCGCGCTCGATCAATCGCACCACCCCGTGCGGTTGTTGGGGCTGGCAACAAAGTGCTCGCGAATGGAAACCGGACGGATTCAGATTCAACGATTGAAGTTTACTCGCGAATCACCACCGCAAAACGATCGTCCGACCACAGCCAACAACTCATCCGTACCCAAAGATGCGACTGCACAGGCATCAAGATTCGACCGCATGGCACTTGAATTGGATGGGCTGGCGGACGGTGATGTCACCATCACGCAATTCATCCTCGCGTTGCGACGCACGAATGTGTTTCGCCGCGTGGAATTAAAATCGACGTCCGAACACAAATCCGACGCTCAGAGATTCGACATTCACTGCGTGTTTTGAAGGTTGATCCAGCGTTTTTGAAAGCCATTCCATGCTAAGTCACTCGACGACGAGAACCGTTCAACAACTGGGTTGGGGGCTGCATTTCACGGCATTCCTTTCGGTATGCGGGGGAGTCGCAGCGGTTGTCTGCTTGTTGTTTTCGCCGATCGCGGACGAACGCGAGCAACTGTCGCTGCGCCACGAGAAGGCAAGCAAGCTGTTGGCGGCAGACGGTCCGACACGCGACATCAACACAAACCGCCAACACCAACTTGCCAACTTGCAAGGCGAACTCACCACCGCCGTCGAACGAGTACCCGAGACCGCCAACGATGCGGAATTCCTCGCACAAGTTGCGGAGATGGCTCGCGAATCCGAAGTCTCATTGAGCCAGTTTCGGTCGGGTGCCGAGTTCCAACAGGCTTCGCACACGGAACTGGAAATCAAACTGTCCGCTCGAGGAACGTATCCGCGCATTTGCCGTTTCATGGATGCCCTGCAATCGCATTCTCGCTTATACAAAGTCACTAGCCTGTCACTGATCAAGACTGCGACTGAAGACGTGATTCCCGTCGAATTGACGTTGCGAATTTTCTTCGCCCCCAAGAACTCCCTGCCCGAGAAGACTCATGGCTAAGCCGACCAAATTCCTCGATCCCCCAAAGCTCAAGGTGGCCGTTATTCCGGTGTTGGGCTTGGTCTTGCTGTACCTCATTTTTGGCGGATCGGCAGACAAGCCAC
>JAQBZS010000036.1 GCA_027622115.1 Planctomycetota bacterium
CGTCGTGTATTCCGAGCGAGCGATTTCATAGCGCCGAGCCTGGTAGAAGTTCTTCGCCAACATCAACTGCACTCGGGCCTTGTCATTCTTTTCGATCGCGGCGTTTTCGGTGTTCTTGACCTGCCAGCCTCGCAGAATGTCTTCCACCAAATCGTGATTTTCGTCTCCACCGGCGGCCGCATGGTTGTTGCAAATGAAGAGCAACAGATCGATGGGCACTTCACTGCGGTGCGCGTTGAAGAGCGTTCGATTTGCGAGATACGTTTCGAAAGCCAGACTTCGATCACCCAGTCGCAAGTACAATGCCGCTTGCAGTAACGGCGCGATTGGGGATTTCTCATCAATCGTGAGACCCACTGAACCCATCCGCGAGTAGCACTGAGCGATCATGTCTCGGCCACGTTGTTTTCGGGCGGCATCGGCTTCGGCAATGTTCGTCAACATGCCGGTCAGCATGGCCGCGGCGGCTGAGTAATCCTTACGGGTCACGGCACCTTGCGCGTAGCCGAACAGTTGGTCCCATTCGTGGGAACCGCTGCCAAGTCTTAGGGTGATTCGTTGGTAGTCCAACAGCCTCGCCATTTGCGGACGTGCTCCCGGCGTTTCGGCATCCAACAGCATTGCTGTCGCCTGAGCCGACGGCCAGCCTACATTGAGATCCCGCACGACTTCAGCCAACCGTTTCTTGTTCTCGGCCGTGTTTTCCATATTCGCATAGTAGTTGTGGAGCATGTAGTGGATGTCCCACACATACATGTCCGTGGCTCGGAACGGTCGTTCGTCTTGTCGACGTATTGACTCACGCAGCACCTTGATCGCATTGTCGAGATCACCCAACTTGATGTAGTCGTTCGCCAGCCAAGTTGCGTACCGACCGTGAAAATCGGTGTCGTGCTTGAACAACTCCTGCACGAACGGGATTCGCTTTGCGGTGTCTTCGACAACTTTTTCCGCTTCGGTCTTGGTGATTCTCGCAATCAATCTCAAAGCACACTCGCGCGATTCCGAGTAATTCCGATCGAGCGTCATGCAGTCCGTCCAATAGGCAACCGCTTCCGCTTCAAGCTTGTACTTGATAAGCATGTCGCCGATGTAGCTGCCGTAACCGGCGGACTTGCCGTACTTTTGGCGAGACTTCTGGATCCAAGCAAACGATTGTTTGACGAGTGCCTCGTCCGCATTTGCATCGGCGGCATTCAACAGTCGACGCCAGATGTCCGAGTTGTTGTCGACCGGTTCAAACTTCATAAAGTTGATGGCTGCTTCTTTACGCACTTCCTTTGGGCTGTAGTCCGTGGCGTTCACCAGATAGTTGTAAGCAGCCTGATATTCTTGCGGTTCCAGCACGCAATACTCGGCCATATCCGAAGCACAATCGGCTCTCTGATTTCCCGGCGCATAATGTTGGTGGTAATAAGCCTGTGTGTTCAACAGGCTGATCAAAGCCTGCTTCGATTGCAGTCGCTTGTTTTCCGGAGCCAACAAGTCCGCTCGAATTGCGCCCTGTTTGGCGCTCCAGGGATTACCGCTCAATGAATTCCACTTGACGATAATCGGATCGGCGTCTGCCTTGGCCAGTTCCGCAGTAGCGTAGTCGACTCGTTTCTTGAGGACTTCATCTTTCGTTTTCTTATTACCCTTAACCCACCCCATCGGGTAACCGCGCAGATTACCCCAATGCGGGTTATCGCGGCGGGCCTTGAGGATCCGCGTGAAGTCCGCTTGAAACTCTTGGTCGTTCGGTGCGGTGCTCAGCAGATAGGAAATCGCCCCCGACACATGTCCGTCGTCGGTGGGAGACTGCACCACTAAATCCCGCATGATCGAACGCGTCTTGGGGACATCCTTGAGGCGGTCTCGATAGACCTCGAAGCCCAATGTGTATCGCAAATAGGCCGCGTGCGGCTTGTTCTTGGCAATGGCGTCGAGCAACACTCGTTCGGTTTGCGCCAGTTGAGTTGGTTCAGCACCGTTGGTCCGAACAAAGTAAGTAGCACAACTGTTGTAGACTGCATCAAACGGCATCGCGGACGCGAAGACTTGCGCGGCCTGTGCATTGTTGGTTTCCCGCATGTAGGCCATGCCGACCAGAATCCGTCGACTAAATCGATCAGCGGAATCCGGGTATCGTTGGAAATACTGATTGACCACCGGTTCCAATTCGGCGGCCTTCGCGCCGGCGTGATACAAGCGTTCGATCAATTGATAGTGCAAGTAACGATCCGGCTTGATGGCTTCCGCCGCTCTAATACTCACAACGGAGTTGGCGTGCTGGCTTTGATTCCAATAGTTCTCCGCAATGTACCGATGCAAAGTCCACTTGTCGTCGGGCTTGCGAGGCAGGCCTTTGGCCAGCATTTGCTTGCCAACAACGTTTGACTTAGCCCATTGACTAATTCGGCGGTACTCCCAGAAGGCCCGCCAACCGATGTGTTCCGTAAAATCGCCCACGGGCAATTTCTCAAGTAACTCGGTAGCAACTTCGGCACCTTGGGTGATCACCGCGTGACTCCCATGCGCCGAGAATCTCGCGGATGCCAAGAAGCCGTTGTGACGATTTGCAGCCGTCGGCTCACGCTGCCAAACCGACAAATACGCTTCACCGGTCTTGTCGGGTTGCCCCATTCGATCGAGCGTCGCGGCGAGGCGACGATCAATGTCGGCACACTCCGGTGCCTTGGGATAACGGGCCACGAACTGGCGAGCGTAAACCGCAGTATCCTTGTTGCGAGACGCAGCCTCGAGACCGTCGATCAACTTTAACATCACGGCTTGATGCCGCTTGTCCGTAGGATGAGCCGTCACGAAGCGCTGAGCGGATCGAATCAGACCGAATACTCGGCCGTTTTGGTGATACAGATCCACCAACTGCACCATGATGTCGGCGGCTTCCGGAGCGGCATCGTTGAATTTGCCCAACTGGCCTTCCAGTTGAGTGGCCATCTTGCCGATCTCGTCAACGACCGGGGCCGCAGGCGGTTGCTTTTTTTCAGCTTCCTGTGCGAACAGCGGCGAGAACGAAATCAGCAGAGCAAGAATCGAGGTCGAAGTCCGCAACATAACTGCACTCCGATGTTGTAGAACGGAAGGATCCGTTGTTGTCTGTTTTTCGTGTCCGTGGGAAGTTGAAATAGCGGAGAAGGTCCGCGCATCGAAGTTTCAACGACCTAGAAACCGGCCTTTGCCAAAGCGTCGGAAATCTTCTTGGCGTCTTGGGATAACGGGCTTTCCGGAAAGTCCGCAATCAGCTGATCGAAACGGGCTCGTGCTTGTGGCTTGCGGTCCATGCGATACAAGCAACGCCCATAATTGAACAGGATCACGTCCAGGAACTTCGCATCCGGGTATTCGTTAAGTACCGACTCGAAGGTATCCACCGCTCGGACGTAGTCCTTTTGCTGGTAGTAGTAATTCGCCATCTTCGCGACGGCTTCGCCGACCCGACCACTGTCCGGGAAATTGTCGTAGACCTTTTTGAATTCCTGGAATGCTCGGTCACGTAACTGCGTGGCTTGTGCCTCCGTGGCCGCGTCTGCCATGAGTTCGTAACACGACGCGATTCCGAATTGGGCTTCACCGCGAAGCTGGCTGGTTTGCATGCCGACCAAGCGACTGTAGATACCGATCGCTCGTTGCGTGTCCCCATGCGAGCGAGCCACGTCCGCCAACTGCAAGAAGGCATCATCCACGAATCCGCTTTTTGGAAACTCGTTCTGCAATCGCTGGCACATGGCCGCGGCGAGATTGAGATTGTCCATCTGGAAGTAAATCTTCCAAAGTTGCACGTAAGTCTCTTCCAGCATGCGACCGCCAAGTTTGCGGGCATCGTTCATGACGCCTTCACACACTTGCAATGCTTGGGCGTACTTCGCGCTGGCGTTCTTCTTCAGCCCGAATTCCTTGTAGCGATTGCCGATATTCGTCAACGCGCTGGCGGTCTTCAGCTTGGTCTGAATACGAAGTTGTTCGTCAGTAATGACCGCACGCGTAACACGGACACCGCCGAGATTGCCTTCCAGGCACTTGGCTTCGGCAATCACGTCCCGAACGTCGTCACCACGGTTCTTTTGGTCGACATAAGTGATGCGAATCTTGTCGCGAGGAAGAGCTTGCAGGATGGCGTCATTCGCAACAACTTCTTCTGCTTTCACCAGCGTTAGCGAAGTACGGAAGACGCCGCTGTGAATGGAGTCGTCTTCTTTGGCCGGGACAGCTTCCGCCGGGACAGCTTCGACCGGTGTTGCGGTCGCGGCTGGTCCTGCAGGGTTGTCGAGACCTGGCTTTGCCGCGTTGGTTTTTTCCGCGTCAGCCTTCGGAGTTGCGGGTTCGGTCGCGTCACCGGTGCCTGGCGTCTTGGGGGCAGTTCCTGCGGGGATCGCGGGGACCGGGCTGGATGATTCTTTGAGCCCGTCGGAGAATGAAGAAAACTTCTCGGAAATCTTCACTTCCGTCAGCTCAATCTCGAGTTGGTCAATCAGCTTGTAAGGGTCGACTTCAATCTCGCCTTCGTCATTGAGTTCGATTTCCCCCGGTTTTGCCGCTGGCTTTACCGCGCCGGCTTTTTGTGCCGCATCATCTTTCGCGGCTCGTTCAGCCTGAATCTTCAGACGTTCGTCGTTCAACTCCTCTTCCGTTTTCAATCGGAAGACCTGAGCTACGGCTTTGATCTTATCAGCTCCATCCGTTCGGTCTTGGTCCGCGTCGTTGATCTGAACATTAACCAGCTTGCCGAGGACCGCACCTTCCAACTTCTCGGCAAACGCACCATCCATCACTGCCGCAATCGCATTGCCGACAACCGTCACGCTCATGAGCACTGGGCGGTCAAAATTCTTGTCGGCGGTATGCTCGTCTGTGTACGTCACATTGACTTTGTCATCGCCCTTGACTTCAAGAATGCCGTTATTGGGGTTGGGCTTGCCGAGTTTCGTCGGACAATTGCCCAGAACGACTCGAACGTTGCGTCCCAACGGATAACACTTGACGATTTCATAATCGCCGCTGGTCGCCTCGCACTTCACCAGGACGGCTCGTCCCGTCTCCAAAGCCGACAAATCCGCGTCTTCGACCTTCACAAACAAGCGTTTGCCGGCTTCAAGCTTTTCAACGGCTCCATCGCCTTCGGCCAATGCGGTGCCTACTTTTTCCAGCGCGGAAATCGAACGGCTGTAATGCTGCAATTGGAAGTGGCCGAGGCCGATGTAGTAGTAGGCGTTATTGACATGCTTGCTGACCGGAAACTTCTCGATCACATCCCGCATGACTTGGAAGCACTTGCCGTAATTGCGTGCCTCATAAAAACAGATGCCCATCTTCATCGTGGCCTCTGCCCGCGAGTTTTCATCACTGTTTTCGTCGCTGGTGCATTCCTTGAATTGCACGCGAGCCCTGTCGTACGAGCGGTCTCGTTGCAGGAAATAATTGCCCAGTCGCATGTGAGCCTGAAAGCGGAACTTGCTGCGCGGATAACGCTCGATGACTGACTGCCAGATTTCGATCGACTTCTTGACTTCGTCGGATTCGTAGCGGGCATCACCGGCTTCAAGCAGCTTCTTGGCGGCTTGGTCTTCGATGAATGAACTACGACGCAACGGTTGAGCGTAAGTCGCAGACGCGGCAACAAGCAGTACCGCCGAGCACGCAAACAGGGAGCGAGTCAACATGAGCGATTCCCTCGCAGGATTGCCAAATTCACAGAGACTGACTTCAGAAAATCAACCGACACTACAACCAAAAATCGAGCAATGTCAAGCTGCGCGGTGTTCACCAAACCATTAGCACAAATCGCGCTACCGACAAACCGGTCGAGCAGTCACGAGGACGCGACAAACGGTCAATTCATCTCTTTCCAGAACCAAACATTCTGCCAATTGCACAATGGCAAGCGCCCGTAGCGACACCCAGTGGCAAAGCGTTTGGATTAGAGGATTCGCGTCGTGCGGTGGGATGATCGCGTCATGCGGTTATAAGCCGTCCATTCGATCTGGGAAAGCAAGTGGACTTCGCGCCACCAGAAGCAAACACGAAATCACAACAGGCTTCAATGACAGACTCAAGATGAATGAACTGAAGGCGGGATGGCCGAGCACCTAATGGTGCAGGACCGAGGAGTGGTGGGAAGTACTCGATCGATAGATTCGCAAAGTTGCCAATTTCAAAACGAAGCCCGGCTCTCAAAGAGAGCCGGGCTCGGTTAGATGCGTTAGCTAAACAGTTCTTTGACGACTTCGCCATTGTCGACCAATTTCATCGGTCGTTGCAGCGGAGTCAAGACTTGCTTGTTGTGATCGATCCCCAACGAGTGGCAGATCGAGGCATGCAAGCTTGCGACCGGAACGGGACGCTGATCAGGCTCGGCACCGTCTTTGTCTGACGTTCCGATGACCTGGCCGCCCTTGATTCCGCCGCCTGCCATGAAGCAGCTGAATACGTTGGGCCAGTGGTCGCGACCAGCGTTGTCGTTCACTCGCGGTGTACGACCAAATTCGCTGAGCATGACAACCATGGTTTTTTCGAGCATGCCGGTCTTGGCCAGGTCTTCGATCAGCGAACCCAAAGCCGGGTCCATCACTTCGCCGTGTGCCGTCATGGCCGGGAAGTTGTTGCTGTGAGTATCGAAGCCGCCTCGATTGACTTGCACGAATCGAACACCTTGCTCGACCAGTCGTTTGGCCAACAAAGCACCACGACCGAACGTGGTATCGCCGTAGCGATTGATGTCGGTCGTGGGAACGGTGTCCAACTCAAACGCCTTCAGAGCCGGGCTACGCATCAGACGCACGGCGTCGCTGATCGACGTTTGCGTGGCCGCGAGCTTCGGATCGCGCTTCTTGGCGCTGAAGTTCGTGTTGTACTTGGCGAGCACATCGAGTCGCTTGTCGCCACGCACTTTTGCGATGCCTTCCGGGAACGACAGGTAAGGATCCTGCTCGCCGGGCGCTGGAACGTAGTACGCTTCGCAGCGCTGTCCCAGATAGCTCGCTCGGCGTGCTCGACCGGAGATGCTGATATAAGCGGGCAAGTCGCCCCGCTGGTCTCGCTCATGCACGACAACCGAACCGATACCCGGATGGGTAATGTTGCCAGCGGACGTATAGCTGGTTTGCAGGTTATAGGTCGCTTGACCGTGAGCACCCTGCGTTCCCGCGATCGAGCGGATCAGTGCACAATGCTGCATCTGCGCGGCGACTGTCGGGAAGATCTCCGAAATCTGAATGCCGGGAACAGAAGTGTCGATCGGCGTAAAATCGCCAGCAGTCGGTCGACCCGGCTTGGGATCCCATGTATCGATATGGGTCATTCCACCACCGTTCCAGAAGAAAATCACGTGCTCGGCTTTGGCGGCATGGCTGCTGCCGGCGTGGGCCAAGAGATGGCCAATTTGCAGTCCAAGAATCGAACCCGCACCCGTTTTCAGCATAGATCGACGGGAGACTTTGTAATCACGGCAGGAAAGCGACATTCAGCGGCTCCTCAATTGGGGATTTGAATCAAGATCGAAAAAAGTCCACTTGAAACCAAAAGCACTATGTTCAAACGAAAAGCACTGCGGTTGGAAATCCCGACCGCAGCGTTCGTGTATCATGGAATGAATCGGAATTCGTTGGAATTCAACAGAATCCAGCGGAGATCCGCCATACCGGCAAGCAAGTTTTCGCCACCTCGTACAAGAGATTGACCATCGGCGAGTTCCGCCGCACTCGGCTCCCTCGTCAGCAACTCGGCATACGCCAACCGCACCGCCCTCGGGACATTGGAAGTTTCACCAACTAAGAGTTCGTAAATCGGCTCCAATTCGCCGACACGCGCTGCTTCGTTGGTCAAACGCCCATTGAGAATCATCAGAGCCTGACGCATGGACGAGCTGTCGTCACGGAAATCTCCAAGCTCAGTTCGACCCGGCTGCCCGAAGACCCGCAGGAAATGCTCGGGGGCCGCAGGAGCGGGCATCCTCAATGAGGACGTGAACTTCGGATTGTCATCCACCACAGCCTTCACAAAGCGATCAAAGTAGTCCGCATTGATTCGCGTTGCTTGAGCCGCCATTCGCTCGGCTTCAATCTCTTCTTTCGACTTCACCTGCATTTGCTCAATCTTGACATTCATTTTGCCCCGATTGAGAACCGCGTTGAAGTCGATTTCGATCGCGCTTTCGAGATCGTATGGATCGACCTTCGTAAGCTGGACAGGCTCTTTCTTCATGGCCTCCATCTTCTTCGTTTCGCTGGCCACTGCGTTCAGTTGATCGGCCACCGTCGCGACCGGAGCCTTCATGACGCGAACCTGAGACCAGACAGTCTTCAGATTCTTGCCGGCCACATGCTTGACGTCGAACAAGTGACCCGCAATGACGATGCTGTCATAAAGGGTTTCGCTGATCATGCGTCGAATCGGAACTGCCAAGTAGGCTGCTTCCAACTCGTTCCGCACTTCTTCCGTGACAGAACCGGCATGCTGACGTTGATACGCGTCGCTGGTGACGATCAGTCGAATCAGGGTGCGGAAGTCGTAGCCTGTCGCAACGAATTCGTCCGCCATGAAGTCCAGCGTTTTCGGATGGGTCGGCTTGTTCTCACTGCTGAAGTCATCCACCGGCGTCACAATTCCGCGACCGATCAACTCGGCCCAGACGCGATTGACGAACGAGCGTGAGAAATAGCGGTTTCGAGGATCGGTCACCAAGCGAGCCAGATTCAGCCGAATCTCGCTGATGTTGTACGACCCGGGATCAGCCGCGTAAGCCTGGATTTCCTTGATCTCTTGACGTGCGAGATCCGCGACACTGACGGACTTGCCGGAAGCACGCTGTAAAGCTTTTTTGCCGGCGTCGGTCAGCAAATCGTCAATATTCGGGCCTTCGTCGACTTTCTTGACTTCCGACTGTTGATCCGCCCCAGCCAATTTGGCTTGCTTGCTCTCATCGATTTGCGACTTTCGCAAAGCGAGCAAGCGACCGATGTAGTCCGCATTCTTGCCGGAATCCAAACCGATCGGGAAGGTCGGCGTCATCGGCTTACGTTCCGAGTCTTCAACTTGGCCCTGCGGAGGCCACAGCACGGTCGTTTGCTCGATGTCCGTAGTGTAGGTGGCGAAAATTCGCTGACCCAACCGTCGTTCAACTCGACGAGTTTTGCCGAAGAACGCTGCCAAACCGTAGAAATCCTTGCGAGTCCATTTGTCGAACGGGTGATCATGGCATTCAGCACATGCCATCCGTACGCCCATGAAGACCTGCGAAGTGATTCCGGCCAACTGCATCGGATCGGCGTTATCGCTGAGAATGAAACCAACTTCGGGGACCGTGCCGGACTTCCCACCCGCGGCGATCATGCGGCGAGCGAGTTCGTCGTAGGGCAATCCGCTCTGGATTGCTTCATGGATGAACGCGGTCAAAGCGGCACCACCTTCGGCACCGGAACGCAGTCGCATGAAATCGCCAAAGAACGTGGTCCAGCGATCAGCAAAGCGGTCGTCTTGCAAGAGCTTGTCCACGACTCGTTCGCGACGACTCGCGGCGGGAGCAGCGAGGAACTCGTCCATTTCGACCGTGGTGGGAATGCGCCCAACCAAATCGATGGTGACTCTGCGGAGAAACGCCAGATCATCAACTTTAGGTTGCGGCGTCAGCGTGACGCCAAGCGATTTATTTTCGTCGAGCAGCACTCCGTCGAGTGATCTTGGCGTTTCGGCGCGAGCCGAAACTGCAAGAATCCCCGACGCAACGAGAACTGCGCACATCGCAACGACTCGTTTCACGTCGTTCTCCTTCAAATGGTGTGGGATGCAGAGTTTCTCTGGCAAACAGGTAGGGCCCACGGGGGTGGGTGGTGTTGGCAGGGACGTCGGAGAGGAATTCGACCGACAGTTTGAGAAACTTCAGCGAAGCTAACATAAACGAACTTTGATTTCAAACTCGGGAAGCATGGAAGACATTCGTGGGAATCTCGGCAAGTTTTTGAGGGGTTGAAAGTCGCACTTGGTTGTCAAGTCAACGTGGCCGATGCAGCTTCCCCGATCGGGAATGTCTCGTCGAACAGCCGAAAGTATCACGAGTTGGCCCGAGTCATTCCCGTGAAATCGTCCCGCCCGAGCCGAAACACGGAACTCCGTCGCCGGAATCCAATCGCATCGCAAACTGAGTTGAGCGCGTGATGGCCAACATCACACAACTTGTAGACATGCAGTTCGGCACGCGTAAAGGCCCGACGCTCAAATCCCGATCGCCCGCACAATTTCTCGGCGGTTTCCGCAGCGATCACGGGCAAGGCCGTGTCTCGGCAGTGTTATGCACCCTCGTCGTTTTTTCCGCAGGGTTTCCTCTTCCCACGATTGTCGAGATGCTCTAAAACGCCGCGCGCATCGAGAAATCGGTGTCATTTTTTCTGCACTCAAGCGGTGCCGAAGTTTCCGGCACGCACCATCGCGGTGTCGGACTTCACGCCGTGGTCTCTCAAAGGATGGAGAGAGATGGCTCATTATTTACGATGGATCGTAGGCCTCACGGCCTGTCTGACAGTCAGCGTCATTGGTTGTGGTGGCGGCGAGCAGTCGGCGGAAGAACTGACTGAAAAGTCCACGCCCGAGATCAATCCGGGCGAACCTGGCTCCGGGATTTCCGATGCGGATGTCAAAACCGCCAAGGAATCGCCGACGGTCTCGATCAATCCGCCGAAGCAGCAAGAGCCGAGTGCCGCCGCAGCGCCTTCCGTCGTTCCGCCGAAGGACTCGCCGGAATGGTTCCTGTTTGCCATCAAGAACTACCCCCGACCCGGCGCTGAAAAGCCGTCTCCGTTGGGTCTCGCGATTCCCGCCGATCTGACGGCCCGCGATGAAGCGATTATTCGTTTCGCACAGCAGGCGATTGGAAAGTCGTTCAAGGACGAAGCCAAAAAGACGCTGTTCACGGATGCCGTGCATCAGCTGTTGGAAGCTCGCTACCGCATGGCACTGCGTGGTAAGCCCGAAGACGTGGACTTGCTGTATGACGACGCCAACGAACTCGCGGGTCGGTTTCCAGACTCCACGGTTGCTGCGGATGCCACCTACATTCTGGCCCAATTCGCCTACAAGAACGCTCGCGACTTCGGAAAGCAGGAGCCGCGATGGCTCGATGAATTTGCCAAGCAATCCCGATTGTTCGCGAAGCAGTTTCCGAGCGAACAAGTCCGCGCTCCGCGTCTGCTGTTCTATGCCGGTTGGAGTTGCGAGTTGCACGGCAAGATCGACTTGGCCAAAGCCTGTTACGGCGACTTGAAAACCCTGTTCGCCGAGACCCGAGAAGGCCAGCAAGCGACCGCGATGTTGGTCCGGCTGAATTTGGTTGGCCAGCCACTGCAACTTGGCGGCGGCACGATCGATGGTGGCTACGTGTCCGATAAAGATCTCCTGGGCCACGTGTCGCTGATCGTCTTTTGGTCGTCGGAGAACGAACGATTTCTGAAGCAGTTGCCGATTCTGAAGTCGGTCTCCGAGAAATACCTGAAGTATGGCGTGGTGGTCGTCGGCGTCTGTTTGGACGAAAACGAAGCGGGACTCAGTCAGTTTCTAGAGCAGCAGAATCTCAACTGGCGACAGATTTACGATCCCGCACATCAGCGGTTCGACAATCGAATCGCGAAGCACTACGGCATTCGGGACATCCCGACGGTTTGGGTGGCCGATCACAAAGGGATCGTGCGTGACTTGTTTGTCGATCCCGATAAACTCGAATTGCAGGTTCAGAATCTGATCCGAGCCGCGCAAGCCCAGCCGTAGCGAGGTTGCTCGGCTTAGCCGGAATCGCGCGCCGATCGCAAAGGAATCAGCAATCGGAGCCTGGGTTCTCGCAAATACAGCGACAGCCAAATCAGCACGCCGATTCCCACTTGTACGAAGAACGCGTCACCGACTCGCCAATGCGTGCAAATCGCGCCTCCAAGGTAACCTGTGAGCAGGATCGCACCGAGGATGGACGTCCGTGGAATCAGGTAGATCGCCAAGCAGGTGAGTTCGAGCACTGCCAAGGGGATGATTATCGAATCGGGGAACCCGAATTGCGACATTCCTTCCGCAAGTTCCTCGCCTCCTTTCAGCTTCATGAAGCCGCTCATGCCGAACACAAACGTGACGGCCCCCGCCAGCACTCGCCCGGTCCACAACGACGCCGGACCAGTCGCGGATCGCAGTTCGACATGAGGTTGGTCCACAATCACTGTCCCTTTTCTAAACGTTGTTGATGTCAATGAGGCAGCCATAATCCGGCCCATCTTTGGGACACTCACTTCACGGAATTGCCTACCGTGACCGCAGCCGACCGCGGGTGATTTATTGCCGTTGCCGCAAAAGCGACTGCAAGGAGTCGTCTTCGCCTTCCTCGTTTCCGTCTCGGGCGCCGCCTTGGAGGATCGCCAGCGGATCCATCATCGTCCATGCGGGTAGGGACGAAACCATGCTCATCACGATCGAACCGCTGCGAAGCAACCACGCCACATAGCCCACGGTCAATGCGGCACCCGAAACCGTCGTGGCTTCCACAACCAATTCGGTGATCTCGACGCTCTCTTTCGTGGCGGTTGCGACTTCGTCTTGGAATGTATCAAAGTCCTTCCACAAGCCGACTCTGTCCAGATGTTGCACAAACTGTCGAGACTCCGCGCTTAAGACTTCAAGCTGCGTTCGAGTCTTGTCACGGGTTGATTCCGACTCTCGGGACGATGACTCGGTGTCCGAACGAGTTCGTTCCACGGCCGAACGGTCCGTTGTGTCGCGTTTCGAACTCTGTTCCCGCAGTTCGAATGTTTCGCCAAGTGGACTTCCGGAATTCAGTTCTCCCTGGACGACGAGAGCTTCTTCGGGCGGAATGATGGCGGATGGTGTGGTCGGTTGGCTCGACTTGGCTTGCGACACGGCCGTGGCATCCGCAAGCACAATCAAGTCCTCGTCATCCGTAGTGCCGTCCGCTCGATTGGATGTCTCTCGAATCGCGGTATTCGTATCGCGACTGTCGTTGCTCGGGTTGCCTTGCGACGGCCCGGCGGATGTCACGGTTTGCTGAACGACAATCACGACTCGGGCCACGTTGCCCACGCCGGTGCCGTCGTCCGCCTGGTACTCGAACGAATCCGTGCCCGAGAATTCCTGATTCGGTGTGTATGTGAATGTGCCGTCCACATTCAGGATCAGCGTTCCGTTGCTGGGACCGTTGACGAGCACCGCTTGCAGGTCGTCGCCTTCAATATCCGTGTCGTTCAGCAACACGCTTTGTGATGTCGTCAACGACGAAAGCTGATCGAAGGAGAACGAGTCATTCATACCGACCGGTGTGTCGTTGACGCTTTGGACAGTCACACGTGCTTCGGTGACGGTCGTTTGCAGCGTCCCGTCGGTGGCCGAATATTGGAACGCATCCGTGCCGTTGAAATCGGCATCAGGTGTGTAGACAAACGCCCCGTTCGCCGCCAACGACAACGAACCGTGACTGGGGCCGCTGACGACGAACACCGACATCGGCTGGCCGTCTTCATCCGAATCGTTCCGGAGCAACCCCGCCGTCACGTCGACCGTCAGCGTGGTGTCTTCGCTGACGGCATACGCGTCCGCCGCGGCGATCGGTGCGTCGTTCTCGTCGACCACGTTGATTTGCACCGTTTGCGATGTGGATTGGTTGAGTCCGTCGGCGACGACGAGCGTCAATACGTAGCTCGACGTGCTTTCAAAGTTGACGGACGAATTGTCGGCGACTGTCAGTTCACCCGACTGTGGATCGATCGCGAATACACCGGCCTCGTTTCCGGACACGATGCCCCAATCCGTAATCGAGCCGACGGTGTCCACGTCGGTCGCGAGCATGCTGCCCAGGCTGATCCCGTTGGCGGCGAATTCGCTGACGGAAAATGACTGCCCCGGCGTGATGACCGGACGATTGTCGTTCTGGTCGGTCACGGCGATGGTGAAGTTGGCGGTCGAGATTGAACCGTCGGTCGAAGTCGCCCGCACGCTAATCGTGTAGTTGGGTGAAGTTTCGAAGTCGATCGCGCCGGCAACCGTGATGAGGCCCGACGCCGAATCGATTTCAACTCGCCCGCCAGCATCGTCATCCAGCGAGTACGCGACTGCGTTGTTCGATCCATCCGCATCCAGAGCGAACGCCACGACACCGACCAGCGTGCCGAGCGGCGAGTTTTCAGTCACTCGATCGACGGCTGCGTCGGTGTCCGAAATCGCGGTGACGTCGAATTCATCGACGTCGCGAACTGCGATTGAGAACGCACGCGTGGCCGTCGAACCGTCGATTGATGTGGCTTGTACGGTTACCGAATGGCTGGTTGCTGCTTCAAAGTCGATCGCACCCGCCACCGAGATGGCGCCCGAATTTGCATCGATCGCGAATCGCCCGCCTGCGTCGTCAAACATCGAGTATGTGATGCCGTTCGTCGTCGCGTCTGCATCCGCAGAGAACGCGGTGATGCCGACTACCGTGCCGTTGGCCGCGTTCTCATCGACTGCGTTCGCCGTGCCGTCCACATCGGTTGGTGGCGTTACGTCGAACTCGTCCACATCAATGAGATTGATTGTGAATGTCGTGTCGGCGATCGAACCGTCGGCACTCGTCGCCCGGACGGTGATGTCGTGAGCAGCCGCAGCCTCGCGATCCAGCAGCGTGTCGTCGGCCACGGTGACGATGCCGGTCGTACCGTCGATCGTAAATCGTCCGCCTGCGTTGTCGAACAGCGAGTACGCGATCCCGTTCGTTGTCGCGTCCGCATCGCTTGCCGTGGGCGTGATACCGACTGCGCTCCCGTTCGCCGTGTTTTCGTTGACTGTGTCCGCGGTGCCATCGACGTCCACTGGAGCAGTCACGTCGAATTCATCAACGTCGTTCACATTGATCGTGAACGTCGTGTCGTTCGTCGAACCGTCCGCACTCGTCGCCCGCACGGTGATGTCGTGCGACGCAGCCGCCTCGCGATCGAGCTGCGTGCCGTCCGCCACGGTGACGATGCCTGATGCGCCGTTGATCGCGAACCGGCCACCGGCATTGTCGTCCAACGTGTACGTGATCGTGTTGTTCGTGGCGTCGGCGTCGGTGGCCGATGCGGTGATGCCGACCAAAGTGCCGTTCGCGGCGTTTTCGTCGATGGCATTTGCGATGCCGTTCACATCAGTTACCGCGCCAACGTTAAACTCATCGACATCGTTGACATTGATCGCAAAGACTTGTGTAGATGACGACCCGTCGCTGCTGGCCGCTCGGACGGTGATATTGTGCGAGGCTGTTGTTTCGCGATCGAGCAATGTGCCATCGGCGACCGTGACGATCCCGGTTCCGCTGTGGACCGCGAACAGTCCGCCCGCGTCGTCATCCAGTGTGTAAGTGATTGCGTTGGTCGTCGCGTCATCGTCACTCGCGCTGGCGGTGACGCCCACGACAGTGCCCACCGTGGCGTCTTCCGCGACAGAGTTCGCCGTCCCGTCGATGTCCGTTACGGCCCCGGTGTCGAACTCGTCGACATCGTTGAGGTTCACGGTGAAGACCGTGTCTGCCGTCGATCCGTCGGCACTGGTGGCACGGACGGTGATGTTGTGCGAGGCCGCAGCTTCGCGGTTGAGTTGGGTGCCGTCAGCCACCGTCACGATGCCCGTCGAACCATCAATCGCGAAGCGTCCGCCCGCGTTGTCGAACAGCGAGTACGTCACGCCGTTCGTCGTCGCGTCGTCGTCAGTCGCGAAGCCGGTGATGCCGACCACAGTGCCGTTGGCCGCGTTTTCGTTCACCGCATCGGCGGTGCCGTCGGAATCGGTCGGAGCCGTCACGTCGAATTCGTCGACATCCCCGATCGAGATCGTGAAGGCTTTCGTCGTGAAGCTGGTGTCGGTCGAGGTCGCTCGCACGGTGATGTCGCACGACGCGGCGGCTTCGCGATCGAGGCCCGCAGCGACCGTCACCAGACCCGTGTTCGTGTCGATGGCGAAGCGACCACTGGCGTCGTCATCCAGCGAGTAACTCACCGAGTCCGTGCCATCCGGATCGCTCGCGAACGCCGTCACGCCGACCGCCGTGCCGTTGACAGAATTCTCCGCCACCAGATCGGCGGTGCCGTCGGTATCACTGATCGCCGACACGCCGGCTTCGTTCACGTCGGTGACGGTGATCGAAAAACTCTGCGTCGAGAACGACGTGTCAGCACTCGTCGCCCGCACGATCACGTTGTGAGACGTCGCCGTTTCGTAATCCAGCGCCGCGTTCACCGTCACGACACCCGTCGAACTGTGGATCGCGAACAGCCCGCCCGCGTCGTCGTCCAGCGAGTACGTGATCGCGTTCGTCGTCGCGTCGTCGTCACTCGCGCTGGCGGTGACGCCGACCGCCGTGCCGACGACTGCGTCTTCCG
>JAQBZS010001179.1 GCA_027622115.1 Planctomycetota bacterium
GACTCCGACGTGTCGATAAATTGTCGCCAAGACGTCTTGCGGAGTCTTCGGGTTCTCTTTAGGGAAAGCGGCCTTGGAGTCCGATGAACCGACTATTCGTCCGCCCTGGACGCCGCCGCCGGCGATCGCAGCACCGAATACGTTGGGGTAATGATCGCGGCCCGCGTTCGCATTAACTCGCGGAGTGCGTCCAAATTCACCCCAAGCAACAACCAGCGTACTATCGAGCAAACCTCGATCGTCCAGGTCCTCGATCAGGGCGGAATACGCTTGATCGAAACGTGGCAAGAAACCTCGACGCAAAGAATCGAATCCTAAGACGTGCGTGTCCCACCATCGCAAATCGACAGTCACCAATCGCACGCCCGCTTCGACCAATCGCCGCGCCAGTAGCATCCGCTGCGCCCAATTCGGCGCTCCGCACCGGTCCGCAGCGCCGGGATCGAAACCAGGCATGAAGCCGTAGCGTTCACGCAGCGCGACAGGTTCGGCATCGAGATTGAATGCGTCCCGAGCTTTGTCCGTCGAGAGAATCTGATAGGCCTGCTCACGAAAGTCATCCATGCCGTCCATCAAGCCGGACTGATCAACGTCGTTTCGCAGCCTGTCGAAGCCGGTCAGCAATTCGCGTCGGCTACCAAACCGATCAAGCGAGATGCCTTGCGACAATGCAAAGTTAGGAACTTCGAACTTGCCGACTTCGGCAGACGCTGGATCGGCGAGCGTTTCAAACGGACGGCACGCAACGCCCAAGTACGCGGAGTCAGTTCCTGGCACTTGCTTGGGGATCATCACGTACGCGGGTAGGTCGGGCGACAAGTGTTGCAATTGCCGAGCGACTATTGACCCGCAACTGGGATGGATGTTCTGGTCTGGATTCGGCCCGTTGTCGTAGCCCGTGAAACAAATCTGGTCGGCGGCGGAATGCCCCGCGTCGTCGTGATACAGGCTCCGCAAGATCGACCACTTGTCTTGAATCTTCGCACACTTCGGCAGCATGTCCGTGATCTGAACCCCGCCGACGTTTGTGCTGATCGTGCCAAACTCACCTCGGTATTCAACGGGAGCTTCAGGTTTTGTATCCCACATATCCTGGTGCGCTGGTCCTCCGCGCATCCACAGGATGATTACCGAGTTGTGTTTCTTTTCGCCTGTCGGCGCGGCGTTGGCTTGCAGCACATTGGCCAAAGATAGCCCCGTGCCCATGCATCCCAAAACGCCAGCCTTTACGAAACCTCGTCGGTTCGTCCGGATTTGGCTCCGGAATTCGCTGCAAGTTCGAGACGCCTGAGGTTTAGTCATTGATCTGCGTTTACCAAAAGCGGGTATGGATGATTCGGACTGGGTTGCTTGTAACATTCTATCGACAGTCGAGTCTAGACTTCGCCCTTCGAAGCTGAATTCCTACGTTCTCGTGATGGCGCAAGAAAAACGCTCCCGTTGATGCATTCCCTTTCCTTAAAGACCAAACATCTTTCGAGGGATCACGACGTCATCAACGGGAGCGTATCGTCTATCGATTCGCGGCAATCAATCAGCGGCCATCTCGTCCAAATCCACCTCTCGGGCCGCCACCTCTTTCGTCGCCCTTGCCACCGCCCTTGCTGTTGCCGTCGTCTCTACCCTTGTTGCGATCCTCTTGCATCACGGCGACGACCCAGCCGCCGAATTCCTTCTTATCCGTGGGGAATTTTGGCACCACGTTGTATTTTTCGAAGCTCTTACGCGTGCGTTCGGACTTGTTCCACTCGTCCTCCGTCAACTTGCCGTCTTTGTCGCGGTCGAGTGACGAAAACACATAGGTTGCCCAGCGACCCTCGGAACTTGATTCGTCGTAGGCGACTGGCTTCAAAGTTCCACCTGACCTTTCTGACGGCTGCGAAGGACCAACGACGACTGAGAAGTTGGTGGGTGCGGCCGTGTCACTTCCCTGAGAGGTAGTCGGGCTTGACGAGGCCACGGCCGTCGCGCCCCCAAGTTCACGCGGGGTCAGAATCCCGTCGTTATTCACGTCCAATTGATAAAACTCATTGAACCGGCTGCGCTCCCATTCGAACAACGAGATTTGACGGTCTTTGTTCGTGTCAATTCCGAGATAGTTTGCCGGCAGATCGACCGTCGTCCGTCCCTTTTCGGTTTTCGACGGAGTCTTGGAGCTTGAACGACCACCGCGGTCATCGCTGCCACGGCCATAGTCCCCACCGCGATTCTCTTCGCCACGTCCTTGGTCGCCGCCACGTCCGGAGTCATCGCCACGTCCCCAGTCGCCGCCACGCCCGGAGTCACCACCGCCGAAACCACCACGGCCTGAGTCGCCACCACCGCTACCTGCTTCGCGGATTCCTTGCATCGACTCCATCATCTGTGGAAAAATTCGGATGAAGTCGCCTTGCGAGATGCCTCGGCGAGTATCGATCCGCATTCGGCTCATCGCATCTTTGAACGGCCCCGGAACCCGGTCCATTTCATCGCCATCAATGCGTCCGTCTTGGTTTCGGTCCATGAAACCAAAGAATCGCTCTGGCGGCGATGAGATTTGTGCAAAT
>JAQBZS010000037.1 GCA_027622115.1 Planctomycetota bacterium
AACGGATCGCCGCGGCTGCCGGGAAACGCCATGCTCAGCGATTCGTCGATCAATACCGGCAACACCGGCAAGCGTTCTTGGGTTTTCGTTTCTTCATAGGCCGGGCGTGCGAGAGCGACGAACGCCAGTGCCGCGGCGCTGAGACGAATCGCCCACAATGACAATGTGCGAAGTACACTGGGCCGTTCCTGCTGGCGACTCTCTTGCCGAAAGACGTAGCTGTAAAACAAGAAGATCGGGACGGCGAAGCCGATCAGCACGGGAAAGATGTCTTGCGAAGTGAGCGTGATCATGCCGCCACCTCCTCACGTCGCCGTCCGAAACGCCAAGCCAGCAGCGTCTCCAGCGACAACGACCCCAGCAACACACACAACAGCCACGGGGCGACTTCCGTGATCGTGTGCAAATTCGCCGCGAGATCTTCCACCGTTCGCTGTGGGCCGATCCACGTCAGACCACGAACTGCAAACGCATCGTCAAATTCGTCAGCGGTCAATCTCGCCAAGTCGCCTTCTTCCTCGCTCTGATTGACAACGAACCGGCGACGCGGGGCCACCTCCTCAATCGCCTCGATCTGATAGAGGCCCTGTTGCGTCGTGTCATCGAAGCTGATGGTCGGCAATTCGTCGTCCTTGTTTTGTTTACGAGGCGTCAGCCGAACCTTGTTTCCATCCGGTAGCTTCAACGACAGATGCTGCGTCGACACGAACACCGGCTGTTGGAATCGGTCGCCGATGTTCAAATTGACTTCGGTGTCCGGATTGCCGAGCAGGTATCGCAGCAACTCCTGGATCAAGATCGGGTAGTCGCTCAAGCCCGACATGTAAGTCCATTCCGGCCCGGGCGTGGTGTTGCAAAGCAGCGTTAGGCCGCGGCCAAAACGCTTTTCGACGATGGCGGGAGTCTTGTCGGAAAGCGCCGCGACCACACGAATCGCCGTATCGGTCTGCTCGACGGCAGCCAGCTTGACGTATTGTCGCAGCACGGCGTTTTGCGAATCGCTGAACCTCGCAAACTGAGCCAATCCCGGATGCGATGAATCGCCGTAGTTCAAATACACGGCGGGCGTTGCATCCACCGCAAGCGACTCTTTGGCTTCCAAGCGGCACGGCAATAAACCCTGACCGTTCTTGAACAAGCGCGAGTTGTAATCGAACAAGTTGACGGCATCGCCCATGAAGAACCACACCGCACCGCCGTTCGCCGCGTAGGCTTCCAACTGACCGACCAACGCGTCATTCAACTGACTCGTCGCCGTCAGAATCACGACGGCATATTCCGCGAGGTTCTCGTAAGCCACTCGATCCGGCCCGATCGTCTTGACGTCGAAGTGCGAGAGTTTCTCCAGCGCGGCGTGGCCGGGTGGGCGAATCGCTCGCGACAGAAACAAGCTCTTCGGCTCCGGCTGCTCGGACGTTTCGTCCAAGATCAAGACTTCAATGTTTTTCGGAACTGAGCACAAATACATCCGGTCGTTATCCGCGCGGTGGCCGTCTCCGTCGATCACGGCCTCGACCAGATACTCGCCCGCATCCGGAAAGTTGAACGCGAATTCCAACGTCGCCGATTCCGCACTCGCGTCGATTTCCCGCACGTCCTTTTTCCCGCCGTCCACTAGAAACGTCACGGTCGCGCGCGCATCGGCGGGCGGTTGTCCTCGCGTTTCAAACATCGCCTGAAAAATGACGGGCTTCCCGGCCGACAGCACGTTTTCCACGGGGCGGAGCAGCGTCGCCAGGTAGTTGAATTCGGCTTGTCCGCCGACATCAACCAAGAACGTTTCGCTGACATCCGCCAAGGCGTTTAGCGCCCGCGACGTCTCGACGGCCTCGGCTCCTTGCCGCTGCCAGGTGTATTTCTGGAAATCGGAAAACACGTAGAGTTCGGCGGCATTGATGTCGTGCTGTTGAATGAAGTCCTTGACGTACATGAGCGCGGCGCTGACTGGTGCGGCCCCGGAACCCGCCTGCAACTTTTCGATCCGAGCTGCGGCCGTTCGCAAATCAGTGGTTTTCTCGACCGGCACGCTGACATTGTGCCCAAGATAAACCACGGACACCGTCGTGCCGTCCGGCAAGGCGCGAACCACGGCCGCCGCTTTTTTCTGGGCCAAACGAAACGACGTGGTCACGTCCACTTGCTGGTTCATGCTCGCCGTGCCGTCGAGCAAGACGATGACATTGCGGTGATCGTCGCCCGTTAATCCACGCTGCAACAACGGTCGCGAGATGGCCGACACCAGCAAGAGGATTGCCAGCATTCGCAAGATCAGCAACAACCGATCTTGGCGACGAACTTTTTTCTGCTGGCGGCTATCGAGCAAAAACCGAATCGTCGGCAATTCGGTGCGCCGTTTCCGACGACGAAACAGCCATTCAATAATCGGCGGCAGCAAGACCGCAGCCGCCGCAGGCCAAATCCAGAAGTTGATAAAAAACGAACTCATCAAGCGCCGTCTGCCTATTTGATTCCGGACGGGGCCGGAGACCTTTGGAGAATTCCCGCGTCCGCCGCGAGTCTCGATGGGATTCCGTTCGCACCTTCCGCGAACGGTGTCCGTTCATGCTAGCACCATCCGCATTCGCACGCCCGGCATGCGGTTCCTACATTGCGGCTTGAGTCCGCGCGATTCGAGCATCGAGGTGATCCAAGCAGCAGCTCGGACGGGCACGCTCGCGCCTATTCGATCAACATGCCGACCGGTCCGGAAATCTTCAACGACGTGTTGGGCGGTAAACCGATCGCGGTCACTTGGTGACACGTGTGCTACAACGGCATCGTGTATGCCAGAACAATCGAGGATCGCACGTTGAACTTTGCGGTCTCCGGGACCTGAGACAATGCTGGACGGAAACCGGACGGCGTCGGACCGTTCGACCGGTGGATCGATCCTATCGTTTCGATGAAACGACGACACCGGTCGCATTTCTTCGGTAGAATGGCACGAATGAAGACCGAACTCCCACGATTGGATAAGAGCCAGTTGACCGTCGCGTCGCTTTCCGAGCCGCCGGACGATCTGGAGTACTGGCTGTCGCGAACGCCCGAGGAACGATTCGCCAGCATAGAAGTGTGTCGGCAGGTGCTCTATGGATACGACCCGACTACCACCCGACTTCAAAGACTTCTTGAAGTTGTTGAGCGAACATCAGGTTGAATACCTGCTGATCGGCGGCTACGCGGTCGGGCACTTTGGCTATGTCCGCGCGACGGCCGACATTGATTGATGGTTGGATCCGCCGCACTGAATCGAACGCCGAACTTGTCGTGCTGGCCCTGAAAGCAGCCACCGACATTAGCGGCTCAGTTGCATCATCCGGCTTCTGCCCCCGGTGCGTGCGAACGGGGTGCGAACATAAATCCCATCAGCCCCACCACTTGGAAAAGGTGCGGCGTTAGGCAACAACCTCGCGGACGACGTGCCCTTCGACATCGGTCAGACGATAGTCCCGTCCGGCGTGGCGGTAGGTGAGACGTTCGTGATCGAAGCCCATGAGATGCAGGATCGTGGCATGGAAGTCGTGAACGTGGACGGGCTTCTCGACGGCTCGCAGACCGTGTTCGTCGGTGGCTCCGTGGACGATGCCGGGTTTCACGCCCGCGCCGGCCAGCCAGGAACTGAACGCCCACGGGTGATGCTCGCGGCCCTTCGCTTCGGCCTTGTTGTTGAACGGTGTGCGCCCGAATTCCGTCGTCCAAACGACCAGCGTGTCTTCCAACATGCCGCTGCGTTTCAAGTCCTTGAGCAGCGCCGCGATCGGCTGGTCGACGTTTTTCGATAGCCCCACATGCGACATCATGTCGCCGTGCGCGTCCCAGTTTCCGGATGAGCCCGTGTCGATCAGTTCCACGAATCGGACGCCGCGTTCCACTAGCCTCCGAGCCGCCAGGCATTGCCAGCCGAAGCCCGACGTCTGTCCGGGTTGCAGTCCATAACTCGACAGCGTCTCTTTCGTTTCCTTGCCGAAATCAAAGGCGTCCGGCACGGCCATCTGCATTCCGAACGCGGTTTCGAACGACCGCATCCGGGCCGTCAATAATGCGTCGGCTGCTCGGGACTTCAGATGCCGGGCATTGATCGCTTGCAGCGCGGCCAGCTCCAGTTTCTGTCGATCGGCGGGAATTCGCGGAGCCACGTTGGCGACGGGCGTCGTGCCCGGAACGACCAGTGTTCCCTGGTGAGCACCCGGCAGAAAGTCGCTGGCATACACCTGAGTGCCCGCGTAAGTCTGTCGCGGTGCAATCACCACAAAGCCGGGGAGATTGCGGTTCAGCGTGCCCAAGCCGTAGCTGACCCACGACCCAAGACTCGGGCGGGCAAACGAAAACGATCCCGTGTGCATGCCCAGCGTCGCGTTGTAGTGGTTCGAATGCGACGTGTGCATCGACCGAATCAACGCGATGTCGTCCACGCATCCGGCAACGTGCGGGAACAGGCTGCTGACTTCGGTGCCGCACTTTCCATGCGGCTTGAATTCCCACTGCGGTCGCTTCAGATAGATTTTCTCGTAGCCGGGGCGGTCCTTGATCTCGGGGTGGTCGGCGTTGATCTCCTTGCCGTGATCCCGAGCCAGAGCCGGTTTCGGATCGAACGTGTCGACGTGAGAAACGCCTCCGGTCATGAACAGGAAGATCACACGTTTCGCCTTCGCCGGAAAATGCGACTCCCGTTCGGCCAGTGGGTCGGCGTCGTCCGCGAGTAACTGTTGCACGATACCGGGCAGCAGCATCGAGCCGGCGACGGATGATCGCAGAAACGTGCGACGGTGAGCCGTTGATTGATCAAGCATGGGATTCAGTCCACAAACAAGAATTCGTTCGCCGCCAGCAGCACGCGTGCATAGCCGGACCATTTGTCTTGGGCAATGCCGGGGTATTGACTCAGAAAGGATTCGGCCTGGTCGATGTCGGCGGTTGCCGGCTGTCGCTGATAAAGCAGCGCAAACGCATGCTCGAGCCTCGCGCGATCATCGGGCCGCTTCATCAGTCGCGAGGAAAGCCCACTCGCCTGCTCATGGAAGAAGAGCGAGTTCATGAAATACAGAGCCTGTGTCGGCACGGTTGTCAGTTGTCGCACGGCCGTGCTGGCGTTGGGATCGGCTCCGTCGAACAAAGCCAGATACGGATCACGCCGTTGCCGCTGGACCATCAGAAAGGCGCTGCGCTTGTTGGTCTTGTAATTCGCGGCAAACGGATTGTGCTGTGTGAAACCCCAAGACGCTTCCGGCGGAAACGGGTGGGCTTCGCCCGCGGTTAAATCCAGATTGCCGCCAGCGAACAACAGGCTGTCGCGAATCTCTTCGGCGTTCAGACGACGCCGCGAAAAGTGGGAAAGAAAGATGTTGTCGGGGTCGATCGTGGAGGACGTCGCGGCCACGGCGGTGCTGCTGCGTTGATACGCGGCCGTGTTCATGATCAGCCGATGCATCGACTTGATGCTGTAACCGCTGTCCTTGAAAGCAACCGCCAGCAGATCCAGCAATTCGGGATGCGACGGACTCTGCCCGCGCGAACCGAAGTCGTTCGGAGTGGCCACCAGACCGCGACCGAAATGCCATTGCCAGATTCGGTTGACCATGACACGTGCGGGAAGCGGGTGATTCGAAATCCAATCGGCCAGTTGCCGCCGACCGCTGCCGGCTCCGGCGGGGAGTTCATCTCCGCCGAAGATCGACAACCAGCGCCGCGGGACGGGATCGCCGAGTGTCTGCGGATCGCCACGCGTGTGCAGTCGAGCGTCCGCCACCTTTCCTTCGACGACGGCGTAAGCGACGGGAATCGTCGGAGCAGGCTCGACCGTGACGTCCGGCGAGTTCACCGCGTCACCCAACTTGACGAGTGCCGGACCGGCTTCCGGCGATGCGATGAGTTCCAGTCGGAAGGCAATTCCATCGCCGCCCGAAGGATGAACGTCCGCGACACGGCCGGCGAGATTGACGGTTATGTTCGCCGGGCACGTCCACGCCACCGCCACGTTTCGATTAACTCCCGGATGGACAAAGAACGACTTGGCTGGCAACGTCGTCCAGACTTTAATCGGCTCGTTCGATCGATTGACCAGCACCGACGGCGTGTCTCCCAGGCTCCACGCATTCAGGTCGCGTAGTTGATTGACGACTTCTTTTCGGTCCGGCAGAAACGTGGGCTCGTCAGTGACGTCCAGAAAACTCCAGGACGCACCGTCGTCACGTTTGTGAGGATTCCCTGCCGTCAAAGTGGGAATGAAGTCCGCAACGCTCCAAGTCCGCTTGGCACCGCCGGTTTCGGCAATCGACAACTCGACCAGCGTCGTATCGGCCCCATGGCTCGCATTCGGCAGCACCGTCAACTGCAGGATTTCACCCTTCCGCACGGCGATGCCGCTCAACGAGTCACGCTTCGCATCCATAAACGAAACCGATGCTCCTTCGGCGACTTTCGATTCCGCGAGCAACCGCGATGACTTCGCCGCCGCGGCTTTCACGATTGTTCGCAGCGATGCCACGGACTCTTCGCGTCGCTTCTTTTCTTCGACCGCCTTGGCATTCCGCTGACGCCAGGCGACCGTCAACTGTTCCACGCGAGCCTGCGTCCACAACGGCACGAGGTCTCGCGGTTGGCCTTTCGGTTCGCACCCGGGAAACGCGAAGCGAGTGCTGTTGAAGATGCCGTAGAACGCGTAATAGTCCTGAGACGTCAGCGGGTCGTACTTGTGATCGTGACAGCGGGCACAACCGATGCTGAGTCCCAACAGATTCTTCCCGACGTTGTCGATCACGTCTTCATGCATCAGGTGAATGTCTTTATCGATGTCGTGGCCAAAACGCCGAGCGATGGCCAGGTATCCCGTCGCCACCACACCATCATCCGCGCCGCGCGAACCGCCTTCGCCTTGCAGGATGTCACCGGCCAATTGCAACCGCACGAATTGATCGTACGGCAGGTCGTGATTCATTGAATCGATCACCCAGTTGCGATACCGCCAGGCGTGCGGCAACGGTCGATCCGTGTTCTCGCCGGCGGTGTCCGCATAGCGCACGACGTCCAGCCAGTGACGCCCCCACTTCACACCGTACTGAGGCGACTCGAGCAGTCGGTCGATCAATCCTTTGAACGCGGTAGCGGAGTCGTCGGTAACAAAGCGCTCCACTTCGTCGGGAGTTGGAGGCAGACCCGTTAGGTCATAAGTCGCTCGGCGAATTAACGTGCGACGGTCGGCCAGGGGACTCGGCGTCAGCGATCGGGCCGCGAGTTCTGCGTCGATCAGACGATCAATCAGCGCCGATGTCGCCGGCGTTTTCGAAGCGGGCAACGGCTGAAACGCCCACCACGCCTTCGCTGCCTTGGCGGTCATGCCACCATGCCGCACGACATCGTCACGAGGATCGATCGCTCCCTGTTTCACCCATTCCGTCAGAACGGCAATCTCAGCAGCGATCAACTTCCCGCCCGCGTTTGGAGGCGGCATTTTCGGCGACTCGTAGTTAATCGCCTTGATCAGCAGGCTCGCGGTCGGTTTCCCAGGGACAATCGCTGGACCATTGTCTCCGCCCTGCTGCCATCCCGCCCGGTTGTCGAGCGACAGGCCGCCGTTCGTCTTCACACCGCTGTGACATTTGTAGCAACGCTTCACCAGCAGCGGCCGCACCTGCTTCTCGAAGAACGCGTCTTCCTCAGCCGCTCGAAGCGAATCGCTCACCGACAATGCAAGCAGAAACATCACGCACGGAATCGTTCGCGACAGGACAATTCCCGAGCCACTGGCTGATCGCGTCATGATGTTCTAGTTCCCGACTCGATGAAGAAACATTCGCAAGCAATCACTTTCCAAAGCGTTTCGTCGCCCAATTCTTGAAGACGCCTTGCGCCTGACCGCCCTTTCCCGGGAAGCCACCGTGCTGCACCATCCAGATCAAGACCAGCCCCTGATCCGGCCGCACCGACCGGAACCATGAGCGAAACAAGTTCCACGCAACGTTTTCGACGACAAAATCAATTCACTCGGGTTCCACAACACGATCGTAAAGGACGCCGCCAAGTTGTGATCACCTCGCGTGCTTCGGTAGTTCCAGCCAACAACCGGAAGCGATCACGTGCACGGGGATGTCCCAGACGAACAACTTCGTATCGGAAGTCCATATTAACCCGCCGCGGGTGTAGTCGATACGTGAGTCGTCCGATCAGGGCCGCATCGTCCGCTTCCAGGCGAAGTAGGCGAAGCAGGTGCTCGACTGTCGAAAGCAGCAACGCACTCGCGCGGCGGATTTGGAATCAATTGTGACATCTGCAACTATAGAGTGGCACGCCAACGACATTCCCACCCGAACCTTCCTCCGTGTTTTCAGGATTCCGTCCATGCGATTCTTCGCGCTGACGCTCGCCCTTGCCCTCTCCGCGAATTTGAACGCCGCCGATCCGGTGGACTTCAATCGCGACATCCGCCCGCTGTTGGCTGATCGTTGTTTCGCGTGCCACGGCCCGGACGCCAAGGAAGTGAAAGCCGGATTGCGTCTCGATCTGAAAGACGTCGCCACCAAACCGTCCGAAAGCGGCAAGACCGCAGTGACGCCGGGCAAGGCTGACGCGAGTGAACTCGTTCGCCGCGTGTTTTCGACCGACCCGGACGAACAAATGCCGCCGGCGGAATCGCACAAGCAGCTCAACGCGGCCGAGAAAGAACTCTTCAAACGCTGGATTGTTGAAGGGGCCGAGTACATGGATCACTGGGCGTTTCTTAGCCCCGAGAAAGAACCGCTGCCGCCGGTCCAAACGAAAAACTGGGAGCGGAACGAGATCGATCGTTTCGTATTGGCCAAGTTGGAAGCCAAAGGTCTCAAGCCGTCCGATCCCGCTGCATCGGCGACGCTGATTCGCCGAGTGTCACTCGACCTGCGAGGTTTCCCGCCGACCGTCGCGGAACTCGATCGATTCGTGAAAGACACGTCGCCCGACGCGTACGAAAAGATGGTCGATCGTATGCTCGACAGCCCGCACTTCGGCGAAAAGATGGCTCGCATCTGGATGGACTTGGCCCGCTACGGCGACACCAACGGCTACCACTACGATTCGACCCGGCAAGTCTGGTTGTGGCGTGATTGGGTCATCCAAGCTTTCAACAAGAACATGCCCTTCAGTCAGTTCACCATCGAACAACTTGGCGGCGACCTGCTCCCCAATGCCACCGTCGATCAGAAGGTGGCGACGGGATTCGTGCGGAATACGCGGTATAACGAAGAGGGCGGTGCCGATCCGGATGAATGGCGTGTCGAATACGCCAAGGATCGGGCTCGAACGCTCGGACAAGTCTGGATGGGCATGACGGTCGGTTGTGCCGAATGCCACAGCCACAAGTATGACCCGATTTCGCAGAAGGAGTTTTATCAGCTCTACGCGTTCTTCAATTCGCTGGATGAACCGGGTTCGCAGGGGCACAACCAGCAGTATCCGCCGCTGATTCAAGTGCCGTCGAAAAATCAGAATGTGCGGATCGCCAAGCTGGACACGGACATCGCGGCGGCTCGTCAGCAGATTCAAACGGCATTGGCGGCCATCAAGTATGCAGAATCGAAAGAAGTCGCAACCAAGCCGACTCCCATGCCGATCGACGAAGTCTGGATCGACGACAACGCACCCAAGGGGGCCGTGTTGCAGGGACAAGGCAACCCAGCGTGGCAATGGATCACCAAGGCGGACGGACCCGTGCATCTCGGGGCGCGAGCCACCAAACGCTCGGGCGCGGGGCTCAGTCAGCACTTCTTTACCAAAGCCGATCCGTTGGAAGTGAAAGCGGAAGACGTGCTGTTTGAGTGGGTGTGGCTCGATCCCAAAAACCCACCGAAAACGGTGCAAATGCAGTTCAATGACGGCGTATGGGAACATCGCGCCTTCTGGGGCGAACGTCTGGGACATGGCAACCCGAAGGAAGGTCCACACAATCATCGCGTCGGCGACTTGCCGAAAACCGGCGAGTGGGTTCGTCTGGAAGTGTCGGCCAAAGCAGTCGGATTGAAGCCGGGTGCGAAGATCAACGGTTGGGCATTCACGCAGTTCGACGGCACCGTGTATTACGACCACGCCGGCGTCACGCGGATCACGGCGGATGCTCGGTATCTGGAATCGCTCGCGGTATGGGAGACAAAGGCCGCGAACGACGCCGGTGTCCCGGAAGCCGTTCGAAATGCCGTCAAAGTCCTGGCGGCCAAGCGGAACGACCAGCAATCGAAATCAATCGGCGACTATTATATCGAACACGTTCATGGTGCGTCGCGTAAGACGTTTGCTCCGCTGCACGCTCGCGTCAAGTCCGCCGAAGCCGAGATCGCGAAGATCAAATCGTCCACGCCGTTTCAGCTCGTGAGTGTCGAGATGGAAACACCGAGGCCGGCGTTTATGTTGGATCGCGGTGACTTTCTGAAGCCGGGCCAACAAGTCGAACGCAACACACCGGCCGTGTTTCCGAAGATGGCCAAGGATTTGCCGCGCAATCGATTGGGGCTGGCGAAGTGGTTGGTCAGCGGCGAACACCCCCTGACCGCTCGCGTGGCCGTGAATCGGTTTTGGGCTCAGTTGTTCGGCGGAGGAATCGTCGAGACGATCGGCGACTTCGGACATCTCGGCCGCTTCCCATCGCATCCGAAAGTGTTGGATTGGCTGGCGGTGGAATTCGTGGAATCCGGCTGGGACACAAAGCACATCCTCAAATTGATGGTCATGTCGGCAACGTATCGCCAATCGTCGGTCAATGATCATCGACATGATGCCGTCGACCCGACCAACGTGTTGCTGTGGCGGGCACCTCGGTTCCGCTTACCGGCCGAAGAGATTCGAGATTCGGCTTTGAAGATCGCGGGTCTATTGAATGAGCAGGTCGGTGGTCCGCCCGCGTTCCCGTACCAACCGATGGACTATTACAAAGGCAAGAAGGGTGGCTGGAGTTGGAACCTGAGCAACGATGACGACCGTTATCGCCGCGGCCTCTACACGTTCTGGCGACGAACGACCCCCTATCCGACGTTCGTGATCTTCGACGCTCCCGATCGCAGCGAATGCGTCGTGTCTCGGGCCAGAACCAATACGCCGTTGCAGGCTTTGGCAACGCTGAACGATCCTCAGTTTGTCGAAGCAGCACGCGTGTTTGCTCAGCAGGTGCTGGCCGGCGATCCCATGGAGACTGGTGGTCGAATCCGTTTGGCATTCCGCCGCGCGGTGTCGCGCGATCCATCCGACGAAGAGGTGAAAGTCGTGCAGTCGCTGCTTGAAGACGAATTGAAGTTCTACCGAGCCAATCCGGAGGAAGCGAAATCACTCGTCAACGCTGGAGCTTACCCTCAACCGAAAGACACGGACCAAGCGGAACACGCAGCTTGGACGGCGGTTACAAATGCGCTGCTGAACTTGGACGAAACGATCAACCGCGAATAAGCGCCCAGATATCTATTGTGGACGCCGTCGTCCTCCGGCCGGGATGCCGGGATCGGTGACGGGAATCGCCGTCTTCCAATCCACGCCGCTTCGCCGGCCTTCCGCGATGTGCGTGCGTGTTTGCTTGGCGAATTTCTGGTGCAAGACAACCGACAGATTCAAGGCATCACGCAGGTCCGCCGCAGCCGTGTCCTGCGGGATTTCCGACAGAATCTCGCCGGTCATGCCGAATCGCCCAGGCTGAATCACCAAGTATCCGGCTTTGATTTCCGCCTTCTGCTTCAGGGCCTGTTTCAAATCGGCAGGTTTTGAAGTTGCGGCATAGATGAACTGGCCAATGAATTCGTCGCTCCATGCGAACGCTGCCAACTGCCGCTCCAACTTCGCCGTGGTTGCCGCATCGTTGCCGACGACGACCACCAGCGGTTGGTTGTCGCACGCGGCCACGTTGAGGCCGAGTCGAAAATCCTTCAGCTTCGGCAACTCGGAATTGTTGTTGGAGCCGGCTTTGGCCTGATATTGCTCGGCGATGCGATTCATGGAACTCGCCATCTGCCGCGCGGCGAATTGCGGGGCTCCGGAAAACGCGAATTGCGGTGATCGACCCGAACGAACCAGACCACGCTTCCCGTCGGGTGAGAGAATCGAAAAGACCGTGTTCTCAAGTTCTCCGGATCGCCCAGTGAACACCGATTTCAGGATCTTGGCTTCTTCCGCGTCCTCGTAAGTCGCCAAACGGATGCAGACAAATCGGCGAGACGCTTGGATGACGTTGGCTTGGGACAAGAAACTCTCGTCCATTCCTTGCTTGCCGGGTCACCAGATGCCGGAAATGCCGTGACAATGCGGAGCCGCAGAGACCAACAGAATCGGTCGACCACTGGCCTTCGCGGCTTTGAGGCCGGTTTCCCAAGTTCCGTACCAAGCGATGGCACCCGTATCGGTCGACGACGAATCGCTTTTTTCTTGGCCAAGCACGACGGTCGAGCACATCACCATCGCAAGTGACGTCAGGGCGGAATACTTCATGGTGTCTTTCATAATCGAGAATCGAGTCACTGGAATATTGGTTGCTGGACTCAAGTACGAGCGCATGCGTGCGGAGTCTACGCGTCATTTCCCGATGATTCTCGTGCGGTAGCGTCCGGCCTGTCCCTGATCCATCAGTTCGACAGTGGCGCTCTGAATCCGCTCGCGCAAAGCCGCCACACTCTCGACGAGCGAGAGCAACCGCAGACTAATGGAAAACTGCGGTTCGTAGGCCATGCAATCAGTCGAGCATCAGTCAAGTTATCAGTCAAGCGTTTCTGCCGTTGCTCGATCAGAAAGCCGGTCGAAACGGATTGTCGTTGCGGGCGACAGGAGAGTTGGATTATTGACGGATTGCGCAATCGCGGGCGGAGTCGTCGTTAGCACTTCCGCGCTCTCGCCGTCCAGCGCCTAGTCAATCAGTCCGCCGACGACGCGGTGTATTTTCTGTCAAAGTGCGTATAACCGCCATCAACGAAGATGATCTGGCCGGACGTGTGACTGGAACGGGGCGACGCCAGAAACACCACCATGTCCGCGATTTCCTCGACCGTCGTGAAGCGATGTCCGAGTGGAATCATGCGTTCGATGTTCCGCCGACTCGCTGCGGGATCCGGCATGGTGTTGAGCCAATTTTCGTAGAGCGGCGTCCAAGTTTCTGCGGGGATGACGGCATTGACTCGAACTCCCGCTTCCGCCAAGTCGAGCGCCCATTCGCGAGTCATGGCGTTGATCCCGCCCTTCGCCGCCGCGTAACCCGACGTCCCGCCCTGACCGGTGACACTCACCTTCGACCCAATATTGATGATCACGCCCCGCGAGTCCTTCAACGCCGCCACGGCAAAGTGAGTCATCGCATACACGTGGACCAGATTTCGCCGCAACGACTCGACAAACGCGTCCGGCCCCGCGTCCAGTCCGACGCCGTCGTTGACGCCCGCGTTGTTGACCAACACGTCGATTCGGCCAAAGCGCTCAAGCGTCGCGGCGACCGCTTGCCGACACGCATCGACGTCAGAAAGGTCGCCCTGAATGAAGCAGCAGTCCTGCCCCTTCGCCGCGTATTCGGCTTCGAGTCCTCGACCTTCGGCTTCGCTGCGGTTGACGTTGGCCACTCGCGAGCCTTCGGCCAGAAACGACCGCACGATGCCCTGGCCGATGCCTTTCGACCCACCGGTGACCAGCACCACTTTGTCTTGGAGTTGCAGATTCAACGGACGGCTCCTGGACTACGATTGGATTATTCATTAGCCGTTTGGGCGTTAGCCACGGTTCACACATGGGAAACCGGGGCTAGCGCCCAAACGGCTAATTTACGAACTGCTTTGGACATGTTTCCACAGCAACAACGAAACCCCCGTGGACATCAACGCCACGATCGCGAGACCCCCGTACGTTTGCTGGTCGGTGCTTGTGAATCCAGCGTAGGTGGGGCCGAGGGCTCCGATGCCGAAGCACATCATGTTGCTGAAACCATAACCCACGCTGCGCCTGGCTCGCGGTACGAATTGCGCGATGAGACTGTTGTAGACCGGCTGATTCATGAAATGTACCAAAGCCAATGTGCAACAGGCCGCTAACCTCCAGGGGCCTTCCGCAAATGCCATCCACAGCAGGCACGGCACGTTGCCGAACACGATCACCGCCAGCAGCCATTCCAAGCGACCGGGCCGAGCGATTCGCCCGGCGAATGCCTGACCCGCGATTCCGAATGTCAACACCAGCCCCGCGAGCAGATTTCGAAAACTCTCGGCAGACATGTCGCTGGGCCGGATGCCGGCCGTGTTCAAGTATCGCGGCAGAAAGTGCATGAACGACGCGTAGACGAAACCCATCAACGCGCCCGACGTCACCAATAGCCCGAACGCTTTCCACTGCCGCGGTTCCTCGTCCGGTGCCGCTTCGGTCTTGAGGCCGGCTGCAGCCGGTGCCTCGTGATTCTCGGTCAGACTAAAAGCCATCAACAGCGCGATCGCCGCCGCCGGAATACACAACAGCAAGTAATACGCTCGCCAACTGATCCCGTCGGATGAAAACGCCACCGCGGCGATCAACGGGGCCGACGCGATACCGATCGAGCCGATGATGCCGTGCCAGCCCAACGCGGCCGGACGGTTTTCGGCCGTGGTCGTTCGAGAGATCAGGGACAAGCCGGCCGGATGATAAATGCTCGCGAAGCAGCCCATGGCGAACATGGTGGTAAACAGCACCGGGAACGAAGTCACCCAAAACGAAATCACCGACGTGGCGATGCAGCCCAACAGATAAATGATCAACAGACGCTTGGATCCGTATCGGTCCGCCAGCCACCCGGCGAGCATCGCGCCGACGCCGAACGGCAGCCGCCAAGCCGTGCCCAACATGCCCGTCCGGTCTCGATCCACGTCAAACTCGTCGCCAATCATTTGCTCGACGCTGGGCAGTGCCAATTCGAAAATATGCACCAATGCATGAGCACAGGAAACCAGCAGCACCAACCGGAATGTTGCACGATTCATTGGGCACAGCGATTTGATTGCGGGATTTTTGATTTTTGATTTTTGATTTCGACTTTATCGACAGTTACTCCGCAAACGATTGACCAATCCGCGGCCCGGGGACTCGAACATCTCCCCGGCGAACCGTTACCCCCTGATCGTCGAAGAACTCGCAAAGAGGCACCGCGAACTTTCGGCTCACACCCCATTTCTCGCGAAGCTGCGACATCGTGGCTTCGCCGAGTTCATCCAGCAATTCGCCGCACAGCGTGCGACCGCGATCCAAGGCTTCGGGCGAGTAGTACAAAGCGTCGGAAACGCTCACCAATAATCCGTCCTCGACACAGATCGTCACCAGCGGAGCAACTTGGTCTAGCTTTTGGCCTAACGCCGTCGTCAATTCCTTGACGGATGGTGGGGACAGTCCGGCGGCGGAAATCAGATCCAACATGCGAACGCGCTGCTGCTGCTGATTCTTGGACAGTTTGACTTGTGCATCCGCCGGTCCCAGGTTCTTGCCGACCAGCACGAGCAACTTGGTCGTCAACAATCGATCAATCACGCCGTCAATCAAATCCGGCTTGGTGATGTTGCGGCACACCGAATGGATCACATCCCGCGGCAACGAGCGGCGAGGCTGACGTCTCGCCAGTTCTTCGCGAATCGTCCGTAAGATGGAGTTCGACAAGCTTTCCAGTCGAGCGGCCTGAATCACGATTCCATTCGCGACTTTGACGAGCTGATTGGATGCGGTGAGTTCACGCACCACGTCGTCGAAGCGGTGTTCGGAGACGCCGGCTCGCCAGACCGCTTCCGGCGCTTTGATGTTGGGTGCGTCGGATTGGCTCAACAGGAACGACAGCCTTGCCGACTCCGACGGATTCGACATCGCTTTGCCGTATTCCTGCAGATCACGAATGCGCTTTTCCGGCTCGATCAACGGATCGAGAATCGTGCCGCCGGCAACCGTCAACGCGGGCGAAATCCTGCGCAAGATGAATCGCTGACCGTACGCACCCACCACCGGTTCCTTGGTTCGCAATTCCGCGACCGCGCGTTCACCCGGTTTGAGCTGCCGCCCCTTCAACACGACTCGGGCGGTCACTTCGCTCGTGGCCAGATGCAGGCTGAGTTCGACGCGGTCCTTGATGACGATCGGCGAACTGTGCAGCGACCGCAGCTCCACCAACAGACGCGACGAACTGCGAACAAACCCGGGCGTGACCAGTTCTCGACCTCGCGACAGCTCATCGACTTTCATACCCGCCAAATTCACGGCGGTGCGTTGTCTAGCCCCGCTGCCTTCGGAACGAGACCCGTGATTTTGCACGCTGCGAACGCGGACCGGTCGATCGTCGGGCAACAACGTCAGCGTGTCGCCGGCGTGGACGTCGCCGCTCATCACCGAGCCGGTGACGATGGTGCCGTGACCGTCGATCGTAAACACGCGATCGATCG
>JAQBZS010001180.1 GCA_027622115.1 Planctomycetota bacterium
CCGACCCCAACCCCCTCTCGCCAGAGCGTGGGCTTTTGAATGCAGAGCCAGTCCCACGCTCTGGCGAGCGTGGCTACGGACGAAGTACCTGCACACGTTCTTACCGTGAATTCGTGCCAGTGTTTCAAGCAGAACACGAAAACTCGCGCACGGAGTCCTATTGCCAGCCGCGGCGATGAAAAATGTAACCGGCGGCGATGGTCCACGCGGTAACGAGCACTGCCATCGTGCCGACTGCTGGAATCACGAACGGATTGATCGCGTACTTCATGCTCGCGACGCCAAGTGCGAAGCTGTAATTCTCGAACGTCAGCCGCTGCAGCATCGCGAACGTCGAGAAACTGGTCGCCAAGTACGAGATCACTCCGCCGATCAGCATGTAGCACATCGTCAAGAGCCCGGCCGAGGATTGGGTCTTAGCCAATGATGCCAACACGATCCCGACCGACGTGAACCCAATCGATGCCAAAACCACGACAACCCAAATGCCCGCATGGGCCAAGGCGACCGGTTTCAGAATGCAGACCACAGCAGCGCTAAAGATCACCGACAACCCCACGTGGAAGACAAACTTCGCCGCGAGAATTTCCGGGACGCTGGCCGGTGAAAGAGCCAACGCCAATAACGTGCCGCGTTCTCGATCTTGACTGGTGAACGACACCAACAAGTGGCAGCACAGAAAGAACTGCACGGCAAATAGCAGCACCGTGCCGACCAGCTCCGGCGTCAACACGTCCGAGATCGACTGGTCGCGAATGGCATCGACTTTACGCTCGACGCGTTGAATGCGGGCGACTTCTTCGTCGAACGGGCCGGTCTGGCCGAAGAATTCCGCCGTGTTCTTCCAAAACCACCGCGTGTAGGGAGCTAACGATCGCTCGTCTCCGGAGTGCAAGAAACGAATGCGGTGCCGCTCATTTTCGTCGAGCCCAGCCGGAAAGACCTCGATCGCGCAACTGTGCGGCGGATAAACCAGCTCGCTCCCGCTTTGCTCGATCTCGTCTCGCGACACAAGTTGGATGTCGAGTCCCCCCGAACCGGATTGCTCGACCGAGGGACCGTGCGGCAGATGTTCGCGAAGGTGATCCAACCAGCCGCCGCCCTTATGAAAGACAATCCAGCATGTCGTTTGCCGCTGGGCTGCGGTTTCCGTCGCGGTGATCGTCTTCGACCCGGTCGCCATCAGAATCGCGATCGCCATCAGCAAGCCCAGCAAGGCGTAGGCCGCCGTGTTCTTCTTCAACCGGAGCAACTGTTTGCCCAACAGAATTCGAATGATCTGCCAACGGAGATTCATGTGTAGGCCTGTCCGGTCAGTTTGAGAAACACTTTGCCGAAATCGAATTCCTGCGAATGCACGCGAACGCCGCGTTCGTGTTGCACGATGTCGGCGAGTCGAGCCCGCCCCGCCGCGTCTTCCATATCCACGAGTTCCCGCACCAGGACTCCGTCGCGATCGAAGTGTGCAGCCACTTTTTGTTCGGAGTGTTGCGTGATGAAGTTCGAGGGCGTATCGCAAGCCAGCAGTTCGCCGCGAGCCAAAATCGCCACTCGGTCGCAAATCTGTTCCACTTCTTCCATGTCGTGCGTCGTCAGAAAGACGGTGACGCCGTCGGCGGTGAGTTGCTGCAAGATGTCCCGCACGAGTTGCGTGGAATGGGCATCCAGATTGGCGGTGGGTTCGTCGAGATACAGAATCTTCGGACGGTGCATAATTTCGCGAGCAAACAACAGCTTTCGCCGCATGCCCTTCGAATAGTCCTTGACGAGATTGTCCGCCGCTTCGTCAAGTTCCAATTGCTGCAAGGCCCAGTCGATATTGCTCAGCGGAACACCGTAAAGCTTCGCGAAAACTCTGAGATTCTCGCGGCCGGTGAATTCTTCGATGTGGTTTTCGGTATCGGGGACGTAGCCGAACAACGGTTTGACGTGCGCCAACTGCCGCGGCAATCGAAACCCGGCGACATCGACGCTGCCGGCGGTTGGCGTGCGACTACCAATGAGCACGCGAATTGTGGTGGTCTTGCCGGCTCCGTTTGGGCCGAGGAATCCGAACAACTCGCCCGGGTGTACGTCCAGGTTCAGTCCATTGACGGCCGTAAAGTTTCCATATCGCACTACCAAGTTGCGGATGCGAATGACGTCTCGCGTCGCTGACCGAGTGGTCTCAGCCACTTCCGGCAAATCCATTGTTTGTGACATGGCAATAACCGTTTCATGACCGAGGAGACTTGTACTATTTGTAGCCACCGTCGCCAGACAGTGGTTTCGCAGCACCTCGCATCCACAGTGGCGACCGTTTGAGCGTGGGGAGACTCGACCCAGGATCGGCTTTCAGGATTCGATTCACGCAAGGACGCTGAACCGCGAACGGCGGTCCAAACCGCGAGAATGCGTTGAAACCGCAAGTTCAATGTGGAAGCGTCGAGTCGGAACCAATGCCGTCGTTGATTTTCGGCAACGTCACGTCGCGGATCCGCAACGACGCACGAGTCCCCACATCATCGACAGGATGAATCGGTCGCGACTCATTCATCCACGG
>JAQBZS010001181.1 GCA_027622115.1 Planctomycetota bacterium
GGCACGGGGCCGGTGGAGAGCCATAGAAAACGGTAGGGGCAGGAACTTTGAACCACGCGACCCCTTCACACCTCAATTTGATTATTCCATCGGTGCCCGGATCACGAAATCGTCCCACCGAATTCACCAAGTCCACCGAGCATCTCTTCGATCCGCAACAATTGATTGTACTTACAGATGCGATCCGTCCGGCTGGCGGAACCGGTCTTGATTTGCCCGGTGTTCAACGCCACGGCCAAGTCGGCAATCGTCGTGTCTTCGGTTTCGCCCGAGCGATGACTCATCACGGCCGTGTACTTATTGCGATACGCCAAGTTCACGGCATTGATGGTCTCGGTCAGCGTGCCGATTTGGTTCACTTTCACCAGGATGCTGTTAGCCACGCCCTTGTCGATGCCTTCCTGCAACCGGCTGGCATTCGTGACGAACAAGTCGTCGCCGACGAGCTGGCACTTCGAACCGATCGCATCGGTCAGCAACTTCCACGAATCCCAGTCGTCTTCATCCAACCCGTCTTCGATCGAGCAGATCGGGTACTTCTCGACCCAACTGGACAGCAACTCCACCATGCCGGCCCCGTCCAGCTTTTGCCCTTCGAGCGTGTACGTTTTGGAATCGGCGTCGAAGAACTCGCTGGCCGCACAATCGAGCGCGATCTTGACGTGCTCACCAGGCCGATAACCGGCTCGTTCGATGGCCGTCATGATGACGTCGATGGCTTCTTGGCTGTTTTTGAGGTCCGGAGCGAAACCGCCTTCGTCGCCGACGGCCGTGCTCATGCCCTTGTCCGACAACACCTTCTTGAGGTGATGGAAGATTTCCGTGCCACAGCGGAGCGCGTCGCTGAAGCGATCAAAGCCCAGCGGCATGACCATGAATTCTTGCACGTCGATGCCGTTGTTGGCGTGCTCGCCGCCATTGATGATGTTCATCATCGGGGCCGGCAAACGATTTGCACCCACCCCGCCCAGGTAGCGATACAACGGCAGCAGGCTGACTCGAGCCGCACATTGGGCCGCCGCCAACGAGCACGCCAGAATCGCATTCGCGCCGAGTCGCGATTTGTTGTCGGTTCCATCCAACTTGATCATGGCCATGTCGATCAACACCTGATCGGTGACCGGCAGATCGATGATTTCGGCGGAAATCTTTTCATTGACGTTTTCGACGGCTTGTCGCACGCCTTTGCCGAGATACCGGTTCTTGGCGTCGGTGTCTCGGAGTTCGCACGCTTCATGTTTTCCGGTGCTGGCCCCGCTGGGAACCGCAGCTCGGCCGATCGTGCCGTCTTCCGCTTGAATCTCAACTTCAACGGTGGGATTCCCACGACTGTCCAGGATTTCGCGGGCGTGAACGTCAACAATGGAACTCATGGAGTGGATCCTCGATTAAATCGCTGTGGGGTGAAGTCCGCTTCTTTTAGCATCCTCGGAATGCAACATCCATCAACGGACTCCGATGAGACGAGCCCGCGAGACCGCTGTTCGTGAGTGGAGAAACCAGGATTCAGCCGATACATTCCGCGCGAGACTCGGTCCGTTTCCCGCATTGATAAGACGATCCATGACAACTCGCATCACATTCTTGGGGCACGGCACATTCGAGATTCTGACGGCCGGTAAGTCGGTCGTGATCGACCCGTTTTTTACGGGTAACCCCGCAGCAACGCTTGCGGCCGAAGACGTCTCGCCGGACTACATCATCATGAGTCACGGGCACGGCGATCACATCGGCGATGTCATTGCCATTGCTCAACGGACCGGCGCCCAAGTCATCGCCAGCCACGAGATCACGGAATGGCTCGGTGCTCGCGGCGTGCCGAATACGCACGCCATGAATACCGGTGGATCGCATGGGTTTGAGTTCGGGACTGTCAAACTCACGATCGCCCATCATTCGTCGATGCTGCCGGACGGCTCAAACGGCGGCAGTCCCTGTGGAATCCTGCTGCGATTGGACGACGGCACGATCTACCACGCCGCCGACACCGGGCTGTTCTACGACATGAAATTGATCGGTGAAGAGGGAATCGACTTGGCGATTCTACCGATCGGCGACAACTTCACGATGGGGCCGGACGATGCGTTACGAGCCGTGAAGTTGATCAGGCCGAAACGAGTCATCCCAAACCACTACAATACGTGGCCGTTGATTGACCAAGATGCCAACGCCTGGGCGGAACGCGTAAAAAGTGAGACAACGTGCGAACCCATCGTGTTGGAACCGGGCCAATCAACCTCGTTGTCTTAAGTGCGAGCGGCCAAAGAGGATTTACCGAAAGTTAGGGTGTTGAACAGACTCGGAGGTGGGAAGGGGTCGGGTGGTTCAAAGTTCAATCCTCGCGGCTTAAAGCGTTAGAACAATGGAGACGTCAACCCGCGAGAATTGAACTTTGAACCACCCGACCCCAGCCCTTCAAAAGCTGTGCCAGCCTTTTCATCGCCGATTGGCACCGGCCTTGATCGGCGTACAAATCACGATTCCAACGACATACTGCCGATGCTGTCCACGAACACAACTCGCGGCAGGCTGCCTGCC
>JAQBZS010001182.1 GCA_027622115.1 Planctomycetota bacterium
GAAGTCGTCTTTTGTTCTAGCGCTTTGAGCCGCGAGCATTGAACTTTGAACCACCCGACCCTTCCCCCTCTGAAAGACGTAAGCCTGACCCCCAAGTCCTCAATTCGCGTGATTCTTGAGAGGAGCACTTCGTCCTGACTTCTTACTCGATTCGATGAGCGATTTGAGTTCGGCGACGATTTCCGGATGTTTTCCGTAGAGGTTCTTCGTTTCGCCTGGGTCGGTGGCGAGGTTGTAGAGTTGGCCGGCCGCGCTCGGATCGGTGTCCGGCAAGGCGTATTGCCTCATCCCCCATTCGCCGCCGCGCTCATAGTTGTTCCCGCCCGAACCCTTGTGATCCAGATACTTCCAGTTTCCTCGGCGGATCGACAACTGCAAGGTCCAAGTCTGCTGCAACAGGAATGGCCGGACCGGTTTGTCGCCTTGGACGCCGAGAAATACGGGCAGCATATTGAAGCTGTCTTCCGCAGCGTTGCCGGGCAGCTTGGCACCAACAATTGCGGCACACGTTGCCATCACATCCGTCAAGCTGGTGATTTGACGGCTGACCGACCCCGCCTTGATCCGGCCCGGCCAACGCACGATGAACGGCGTGCGGTGTCCGCCCTCCCATTGATCGCGTTTAACGCCCCGCCACGGACGCGCGCCGTCGTGCTGGTGGTCGCGCCGCATGGCAATCACCGTAGGGACTTCAGGCCCGTTGTCGCTCGCAAACATCACCAGTGTGTTGTCCTCGATATCGAGTTCTTCCAGGGTCCGGAGCAACTCGCCGACGATCCAATCCATCTCGAAGATGAAGTCGCCATGCGGCCCTGAATTCGTTTTGCCTTTGAAGCGGTCTGCTGGGAATGACGGCAAGTGAACCGCTTGCATCGAGTGAAACAGAAAAAACGGTTGGGCGGGTTTGCGCTGCACATGATCGCGCATGAATTGTCGACTCTTGTCGAGGAACACAAGATCGACTTCTTCAAGGTCATAGTTTGGAGCGATCATGCCGCGACGGTTGTCGTTCGCGTAGGGGTGTTTCGGCAGCGGGTTTTTGTCGAGTAGCCCGGTCGGCGGAACGGGGACGCGGTCGCCGTCGATGTAGGCGTAAAGCCAGTCGGTCGTGGGGCAACTCGCCGTGCCATAGAAGTGATCAAAGCCGCGATGGATCGGCGAACCGGCGATGGCTCGCGAAAAGTCGACGCGTTTGACGGCGTCCAGACCGTCTTGGTGGATGGGCTGGCCGGCTTGATCGAAGAAGGTCATGCCGATGTGCCACTTGCCGAACATCGCGGTGGTGTAGCCTTGGTTTCGCAACATCCCAGGCAAGGTGAGGCGTTCCGGTTCGATCATGCACGGGCCGCCTACGCCGGTGAAGACGCCGCGAAACCCCGTGCGAAATGCCATCCGCCCGGTCATTACGCTGTAGCGAGTCGGCGTGCAAACCGTCGATGGGCTATGTGCATCGGTGAACCGCATGCCCCGTGCCGCGAGTTCGTCGATGTGCGGCGTCGGAATCCGCGACGTCGGGTTGTAGCAACGGACGTCGCCGTACCCGAGATCGTCGGCGAGAATGAACAGGATGTTCGGTCGCGGCTGCGCGGCGAGTGTCACGTTTCCGAGCATCAAGGCCAACGTGGCAATCACTGCAATCCGCCGGGTGCTCAACATCATGTCGATCATGTCGCAAATCTTTCCCGAGAAATCCTGTCAGTCAACTTCGTGACCTAAAATAGCAGAGCCACGCCCAAGGCTGGACAACGCTCGTTGCATTTCAGCAACACCGCCTCGAATCGATTCAACTGACTCAAGTTGCCAAGTCACCTACTGGATACGCCGTCTTCGGGGAATTCGTCCAGGTCGGCGGTTGGTCCCATCAATCAAGGTGTATCCTTTCTTCCAACCCTTGCTCTTGAAATCGTGCCGGACACCGTGACTCAAACGCGTCGTTTGAATCGGGTTGGTTTGGATTTTTTCGGGCAATACCGCCGCTTCATCCGATACATCGCTGGGATCCATGAGCACGACAACGATCGAAGCACCGCTCGAATCGACGAAAACTCGAATCACGTCTCCATTCGCGTTGTCGGAATTGGTCGATCAGTACGCGTTGGCAACCGACCTGCCGTCCGCAAAATGGTTGACGGAATTGAGTCTGGAATCGCCTCGCCGAGACATTCGCTGCCTCAGCGAACGGGCACGACTGCTGAAACGAGCCACCGATATTGCCGTGTCCGCGACAATGTTGGTGTTGCTCGCGCCGGTGATGCTGTGCGTGGCGATCTTGGTCAAGCTGACGTCATCCGGACCGATGATCTTCCAGCAAACGCGAGTGGGTTTGAACTTGCGGCGTCCCAAACGAGACCGTCGTCTCGATGATCTCGCAGAAGTGACGGAGATCGAGGATCGCCGCAGACCGGGGCAAGACCGCCGCTCCGAGGGCGGTATACGGGATGCCGTTCGTGCTCTACAAATTCCGCACGATGTGTACCGACGCCGAAAAGAACGGAGCACGTTTCGCCACTGCGGGCGATCCGCGAGTCACGCGACTT
>JAQBZS010001183.1 GCA_027622115.1 Planctomycetota bacterium
TGCTGGCCTGAGCGGCGACGACCGTCTGGACGAGCATCTCGCAACCCGAGAAGGCTACGCCTTCACTAGGCGCCCCAGCCCAACCAGTCTCACAGTTCCAATTAAATAACAGAAGCTGACATGCACCCGCCGACTTGGCGCAGATTCGCGACCTTGGTCCGGTATCATTGCAGGCTTCATCAGAGCGTGATTGCTGAAACTACTGGACAGAATCGCCGTAATTTCCTGCCTCAGGTTTTCCCCAAAGGCCGTCTGCCGGGTAGAAGCCGTTCCGTGATGATTTACTTCCAAGACTCCTGCTGATCCGTCTGCAGCACTCACCTGATCCCGCAACCGGATTGCGTAGATTTCAGGATTGGCTGGAGTCCGTTTCTAAATCGGTCGGCGGTTCAAGTGACGCAGAACTGAACGTCCTGGACGAATTTGCCGGTTACGTTGATCATGTCGAGGGTGCTACGGCATTTGTCACGCTGGAAACGACCTCGGGCGAAGAACTGCACGGCGAGTATCCTGCCGACGAACTTGCCGCCCTCGGCATTTTCGAACACCGTCGCTTCAGGTGTCGGACTATCGAGATCGACAACTCGGTCGAAGTCCGCTTTGAGGCAATCCCCGAGAACGAACTGACGTCCGAAGACGACCTGGCGATCCATCGGGAAGTCGAAGACTTGCTTGCAGACGGAATTCTTGATGGCGACGCCTGATACTCAACGCCTTGAAGTCCACGTGTTTGGCGCGGGAGAGGGCGAAAGCATCATCGTTCAGACTCCGGGCGGAGAGTGGGGTGTCGTTGACTGCTTCGCATCGTCACTGACTGACCCGACGACGAACGCTGCGTATCAGTTTCTTGAACGGCAGGGTGTCGAGGAGATTCAGTTTCTCTGCATGACACATCCACACCGCGACCATTTTCGCGGCATGAGCCAGCTTCTGGATCGGTTCAAGATTCGGTCGTTCTGGCGACCTGCTGTGCTTTCTGGGAAACGGTTGGAATGGCTCCTCGAATCAGTTCGCCGCGACGCGACGAAGTCCGGCGCAGACAAGTTCCTCAAGGACTCGGAAGAGTTGTTCAGGATCTTCAGTCTCGTGAAGGAAAAGAAGCAGACCACCGGCAAGCCAGCCATACCAAGACATGCGGCGACCGGCATGCAGCTCCTTCCCAGTGGCAGCGGCGCCGGCAACGTCGAAATCTGGGCTCTGGCTCCGTCGGGCCGGCAGATTGAGCGATACGAAGATGAACTTTCGGCGTGCTTCGATGCAGACAATCGTTTCGTACGAGCCGCGGCGAATTCATCGCACAACATAGCTTCTATGGCGTTGCTCATAGTGTTCGGCGAAACGCGAATCGTTCTCGGCGGGGACGTTGAGCGTTCCGGTTGGCAGGATGTCTTGAGTGAATTCGACGCCAATCAATTGTCTTGCCACTTGGTCAAAGTCAGTCATCACGGATCCACAAACGGCTACTCTGAAGGCCTCTGGGATTGCTTTTCACGCGAACGAACGCCTATTGCCGTGATCACTCCATACCACCGGCATCGGCTACCACGAAAAGATGCGCTGGAACACATCTCGCAGTTCTCAAGAGTGTTCACTCCATGCGTCGATGCGCTTCGGGCCAGTGAGATTCCACACGAGGTTTCAGATGTATCGCTCAAGAGCTGGCTTGCTCTTCGCCATCGCCTGAAGATCCGCTCTCACTACATCGTTCCGACATTCGCCACCATCGGATTTCGTTCGCACCTCGCTCCGCGCACGCCACGATCCACGCTCAAGGCCGTGTCGATGGCTATTCAACGTGACCGTAAACGTGTAATCCGTCGGTCCGCTGCCATTGCCTTCGGCCAGCGTGACGTCTGAGATCGACAGCGTGGCGACGTCGTCGTTGGTGATCGTGAACGTTGCTGTGGGATTGTTCGTTCCCGCTTGCCCACTGTCAGAGAATTTGCGATGAACCGAGACATGCCAACCTCAATCTATGAATTCGACATCGTCGTTGTCGGCGCCGGACATGCGGGTACGGAAGCGGCGCTGGCCGCGGCTCGCATGGGGGCCAAGACCGCGCTGCTGACGATGAACGTGGACACCGTCGCGCAGATGAGCTGCAACCCGGCCATCGGCGGCGTCGCGAAAGGCCAAATCGTTCGCGAAATCGATGCGCTCGGCGGCGAAATGGGCCGAGTCACCGATCTGACCGGCATCCAGTTCCGCATGCTCAATCGCACCAAGGGTCCGGCGATGCACAGCCCGCGGGCGCAGGCGGACAAGAAGGCCTATCAATTCGAAATGAAGTGCCGCGTCGAGGAGCAAATCAATCTCACGCTCAAGCAAGAAGTGGTCGAAGGACTGGAAGTCGTCGATGGTCGCATCACGGGCGTTCGAGTTCGAGGCGACGCCGTCTACCAGGCGGACGCGGTCATCATCACCACCGGCACGTTTCTGCAAGCGGTGATGCACACCGGCGAAGCTCAGTCGAAAGGCGGTCGCGCGGGCGAAGGCACCACGGGGACGCTGTCCGATTCGCTCAATGAACTCGG
>JAQBZS010000038.1 GCA_027622115.1 Planctomycetota bacterium
CGATGCAGAACGAACCGAGAATCGTCATCACCAATGGGCGGCTCGCGATTTCGGCGCCGACTTGATCGGTCAGAAACTCCTTGAGCACGTCCGGGGCGATCAGCTCTTGCTCGTTCGAGGCCAGCAGGATGTCGGCCAACTGATCCAATTGTTTCGTGGCCTGATATACGGAAGTAAAAGTGGGGTCGACGGCGTTTGGTGGGTTCCGGCGGCCTGGATTTGGTTCCACGGGGGCCGGCGGGATTTCGGAAGGATCGAGCACCCACGCTCGCGGATCCAGCGTCGTGATCAACACTCGGCCGCGTCCCACGGGCAGCCAGAACGACGCCGGCCAATCGTTGACGGTATGCAGGACTTCGACGCCCGGCACCAAGACCCGCAGCAATTCCACCGGTGGTTCAAATTCTCGCAGTGGCTTTTGCCGAGCGGTGTCGTCGGAAACCTCGTCGATGCGCAGGTCGGTGAGTTCGACTCGATCCACGACTTGGCAGGTGAACGCGTCGCCCAGCAGTTGCTCGGCCAGCGTGGGTTGCACTTGATCCAACATGATCCACAACCGGCCGCCTTGAAACAGCCAGTGCCGCACGGCATCCAGTGCCGCCGAGTCATCCAGTAGACGGTTGCTGGCGACGACCAATTGATCGACACCTTCCAAGCTCTGCGAACTGGGTGGCAGATTCGGATCGATCAATTGGCTGACTCGCCGTGAAAGACCGGACTTCACCCGCAGAGCGATGACCGCATGATAGGCCGAACTGCCTTCACGATCGGCGTCGATCATGGCAGTCACCATCCGCCGAGGATGCGATGCCAGGATGCCGTCCTGGAGGCCACCCTTGCCGGCGAGCATTTCACGATCGGAATCGGTGCCTGCGACCAGAAAGGCTTGAAAGGCGATGCTGTGTTCGGGTTTGTACGGAATCGGCTCGCCACCGTCGTCCAATTTCGGGGCTTCCGCGATTTGAGGCAATTCCAAGGGACGAAACGGCTGCCACGTCAATCGAGTCGATTGCGCCGGCACCCACAGCTTGCGGGCGAATTGCAGGTGTGGCTCGTTGACGAGGTGCATGACGCTCAAGACTTCGACGTCTTCGTCGGTGGGATTTCGCAGCGTGACGGTCACGAATCCCCATTTCCCACGTGAATAATGACGGGTGCCGGCCGGAGCGGTTGCCTGTTGAATTCGTGACAAACCGTCCGCAGAATCTTGGGCCGGACACGCGGATTCGAACGCGATCAACCCACACGACATCAGGATGCATCGTGTCAACAGTGACGGGGCACGCGTGCGAGAATTCATGGTCGGCATCGAGATCAGATCGTTTGAAGTGGCTTCGACTAGGTCAATCGAGACTCAGAGACGTTAGCCGCGCGAACCGGACACTGCCATCACGCCGAATCACGGAATCGATGTTGCATGAACCTGTTTTGAAATCGGTCGTTCCCCACGACTTTTGCTTGGCTTCGTGCCACAGTTCTTCGAGTCACGCTCCCTCATCCAGCCATTCAGCGTGCTGGAATCTACGAGTGAGCACAGGTAGTCTGCGGCTGAGATCATCACCCAACGTAGCCGCCGTCGCCAGACGGTGGAGACCGTTCTGCGAAACCACCGTCTGGCGACGGTGGCTACAGGCGCAAGAAAAAAACATTCCCGAAGCTGTAGTACGAGTGAACTTCATCGAGTGTGCCTGAACGGGCACCCTTCCCCAGAAATCCACGCCCACCCTCAAAGGGACTTCGCATGTCGAGCGACGATGCAGTCAAATCCAACCCCAACGCCGGGCCCCCAAAAAAAGTGTTCTTGGTGTCTTATCCCAAGATCGTCTTTATGTATCCGACATTCCTCGCGTCGATCATTGCCGGGATCTACATGTGTTTCGTCCCGGACCAAGATCTGACGGATGCCATCAAAGGTGTGGCCGAGCGAGCCGACGTGTTTTATGTGACTCTCGCATTCTTACTGATTCTGGCAATGAACCTGGTGGTGCTGTCGTTCGACTTCCCCCGCACCACATCGCTCACCGTGTTTTTCGCGGCGGTTGCGCTCGGGATTGGGCTATGGTCGTTGTTTCGCTTCAACCCCGACTTGGTGCCTTGGGTGACCGGCTGGCTGGGAATGCTGAATCCCATTGCGAATTCGACGTTTTACTTCATCTTCGCGATTTTCATGTGCTTTATTTACGTCGGCGTCTACATTCGCGTGAACTTCGATTACTGGGAAGTTCGACCCAACGAATTGCTGCATCATCACGGCGTGTTGAGCGATCTCGAACGATTTCCGTCTCCCAACTTGCGGATCGACAAGGAAATCAACGACATCTTCGAATACATCCTGCTCCGCTCCGGACGCATGGTGTTGCATCCGAGTAACGAGCGTCGAGCGATCGTGTTGGAAAACGTGTTCTTCATCAACCGAAAAGAACAAGACATCACGCGGATGTTGGGTGCCATGCAGGTCACCGTTCGCCCGGATCAACACGACGAGGATTAGTTCATTCGGCGACGAGCTTGGCCACGGCGCGTCGCAACGAGTCGTTGGTCAAATCGGCCGCGACGATCTTGCCGGTCTTGTCCACGAGGAACATCGACGGGATCGTCTCGACGCGGTATCGAGTGCGAATCGGACCACGGCCTTGGATGCTGACCACCAGCGGCCAAGGCAATTCCCATTTCGCTTGGAACCGGTCCACGATTTCGCGCTCTTCGTCGAGGCTGATGCCGATCACTTCAAATCCTCGGTCGTGGTAGTCCGCGTAGAGTTGTTTCAATCGCGGAAATTCTTTGAGGCAGGGCGGGCAATTCGTGGCCCAGAAATCGACGAGGACCACCTTGCCTTTGAGTTCGGCCAAGTCGATGGTCTTGTCGTTCGTCGATGTGGAACGTATTGCCGGAGCGGCTTGATTCACGAGTTGAAGTTTGGCCATGCGACCGTCGCACAGCCGACGTACGAAGGTGTTCAGGAAAAACGCAGTCGACACCCGATCGTAGGTCTGCTTGGCGGCTTGGTGATCGCCCGCCACTTGCAGGTCCGATGCCAGCGACTTGGCGATGTCCAAGGTTTCGTCCGGCATCCGTATCGAGACGCTGCGGATGAGTTCGCCAAACACATTCACCGCTTCGGTCGTCTTGCCGGATCGAGCCAGCCCGAACAATTGCACGCGCTGGGCCAGCTTGGCGACATTGGGATCGGCATTCGCGCGTTTCGCATAATCTTCGACGTGTGGCAAAGCGATCTCGTGAAGACCGTGCTTCTCGGCAGTTTGAAAGAGCGATGTATAGGCGTCGTCGATGTCGGCGGCATCCGGATGCTTGCGGATGTAATCGCTGACTTGCTTGAGTTGCTGCTCGATCAGTTTCGCAAACGTGGATGGATCATCCGCGATTGAATGATTGGCTGTCGCCGTGACGACGAGTGACAGGACACACGCAGCACACAGGGCGCGGGAATGGCGGGCGTGACTCAACTTCATGTCATCCTCGATCGTCAAAAATGTGATTCTGCACGCGTCCGAATGTCGAGCAAGCCGAACGTTTTATTGAGCACGACGCTACAATTCCAGCAATGCGTGTCCCGGCAATTGGCGATTTGAGAAGCCGATCCGTCACTGCACCCGTCGAAAACCGATCAAGAGAGCGACCCGCAAATCATGAGTGACGAGACATCTCTAAATTTGAACGTGAACCCCGATTCGACGCCGGTCCAAGTGCCCGTTTTCAATTGTGTGGTCTACCTCTCGACGCACGACGGAAAAGTCACAGCCCGCGTGGCCAATCTTGCCGGTTTGGAATTGATCGGCAGTGACGAACGAGATGCTCTGTCGCGGGTTGTTTCCGCGTTTAAGAATCACGTGCGATCCTTAATGGAGAGCAAGTCCGAGATACCGTGGGTCGAACCGATTCCGGGTCCGGAATCCAATGAGAGTCGGCGATTCATCCCCGTGCATCTCTAGAAGCTATCTGAAAAAGGGGGTTGACCCTCTCCGGCCTCAGTTTTTGCCGGGGTTTAGCGAGGCCTCCAAAGGGTCAGCCCCCTTTTTCAGATAGCTTCAAACGACGTACGTCGGAGGATTTCAAGGTCGAACCAAGCCTCTTCGCCGGTCTCTTGCCTCACCGAGTAATTCGACCAACTTCTCGGCATCGCTCTGTGCGAGGGCATCCGCGAACGCATCGATTTGCTGCCGAAATCGTTCGAGGTTCCGCAAGATCTCGTCTTGATTCATTTGCAGAATCGGCAGCCAAATGCTCGGGTCCCCGCCGGCAATGCGAGTTGCATCTCGCAATCCCGTCCCCACGAAATCCGCGTTGGTTGCGTCGATCGACAGAGCCAATGCCGCCGCGACCACGTGCGGCAGATGGCTCGTTTGGGCGAGCACGTCGTCATGCTCCCTGGGTGTCATCTCAATGACTCGGCTACCGACGCTTTCCCACAACGCTTTCAATCGGTCGATCTGCGGCACCGGCACGTCTGTGTCGGGGGTGACAATGCAAACGCGGTCTTCGAATAACTCGCCGTTCGCGAATTCGTGGCCGTGTCGATGGGAACCGGCGATGGGGTGTGAACCGATGAACGTCGCCAATTGCGGGTCGACGCTTTCGCAAATCGCGCGCTTGATGCTGCCGGCGTCGGTGATCAAGGTTCCCGGACGCGCGTGGCTCGCACACGAATCGACGTTTCGCGGGATCAAGTCGACCGGCGTGCAAACCACGATAAGATCCGCGACGGCTCCCGCCTGAACCATGTCCGTCGACCAATCGTCGATCAATCCGGATTGTTGGGCGGCTGCAAGTCGAGCTTGGTTTCGCCCACACCCGATGATGTGGTTGGCGAGCCGACGATCCTTCATCGCTCGGGCGAGCGATCCGCCGATCAGCCCCACGCCCACGATCACTGCGACATCCGAATCGAAACTCATTGCTCTATTTCGTCGTAGGCGGTTGGCAAGCAACAGGCACAAAAGTTGGCGGCGAGCGAACGGCTCATGCAGACCGCTGGAACACGGTACCGAAGCGTCGCGGATTGGGAAGCTCGCCCGGATGGAATTCTCGACCGTTGATGAACTCGCTGAGATCGACAAAGGCACCATCGTTCTCGCTGGATTCATACGCCGCCATCAGCACGGCCATGGTATCCCAAGCCATCAACGCTCCCGATTGCGGCACGCGATCCGCGTCGAGCACACAATCGACCGCGTCGTTCATTTCATTGACATAGCCGTGAGCGTGAAACTGATTCGGTCGCGGGAAACTCGTGCCGGTCGCCGTGGGCAGTTTCTCGCGGAGCAGCAAGTTTCCGGCAGCGGACCCGTCGGGCATAAACAATTCATTCTCGCTGTTCGGATTCACGCGCATGTCGTACTGAGCGAAGTCCGTGATGACCGAGACCTCATTACGAATGCCGCTGATGCTCAGATCGTGGCCGACCACTTCGGCAACGGTGTGGTCCTCGAAGACAACGGTCACTCGGCCGAAGTCGTCCACATTCTGCATCACGCGAAAATGCTCGCCGCTCGCTGCCGGTTGGTGCTTGAGCACTTGCAGCGCCAGCGCCGAGACTTTCAGCGGGCGAATCGGCCGGTCGTCGCGAAGCAGACCCTCGGCCTGCTTGAGATACAGGCACGGACCGAGCGGGTGGCAAGCCTTGTTGAACAACGCACCGCCACCGGACTTGGACGGAGTGTCATACGCGGGAGCGTGCGATCCCTGGTGTGCACACACGCCGCGTTGATAGAGGATGCGTCCCTTGCCGATCTTTTGAGCTTCGATCAGCAGTTCCGTCAGTCCCTTCATGCCGTCGAAATACACAAAGTCTTCGGCGTAAAGCAGCTTTGAACCGCCGTTTCGCACGGCATCCAGCACCTGCGCGAGATATTCCATCGATTCGTATTTGCGAGTCGCGGCATCGGCGGTTCGACCTGCGGCATAACCGGGCCACACCACCGGCGGCTTCTCCAGGACGATCACGTCGACTCCGGATTTCGCCGCTTCCATCGTGTACTGACCGTGGGTGAAATTCGCACAGGCGACGTTATCAATGTTCGGCCTGACGGCGTGCAACATTTCCGCATGCGAATCGAAAGCGCTTGCCACGCCATGGCTTTCGGCGAATCGGCGGGCATTGTCCATTTGGCCGGAAGTCACTCCGGCCAGTTCGATCCGGACACCATTCTTGTGCGGGATCATGCCGTATGTGCGAGCGGTGTAATCGGCGGCGAAGCCCGTTCCGTTGATCGTGACCTTGATGTTCTTCATGCCGAGGTTCGTACTAAGACCTGTCGATTTGTTGTTTTCCGGCGCGCATGTTCGCAGCTGGCGCGGAAGGGGTCGAGAGTCTTGGCAGTTCATGAAACAAGCAAAGCATGTCGATCCAAATTACTCAAGAACGTGCAGCTCGACCGAATCCTGAAGAGTCGTGGCGGGCAGCCCATCGACATGCTCTGCCGCTTGCCCCTCTCGAGGTGAAGAATTCGGTTGGCGGCGTTTGTGCCGCCCCCTGTACAGCGTACGCCGCCGTTCGAGCCGGACGTCGGCACGACTTTCAATTCTCAATGCCCGTGTGAATAATCGGCCATATGAGCCCGCTGCGTGTCTTTCAATTCGCGATTCTTGTGAGCGCCCTGCTGTTGTTCTGGGTGCAGCCCATGTTCGCCAAGATGTTGCTGCCGCTGCTGGGCGGTACTCCGGCCGTCTGGAACGTGTGCGTTTGCTTTTTCCAGGCCACGTTGCTCGTCGGTTATCTCTACGTTCACGCGACCACTCGCTGGCTCAGCCCCAAACACCAGGCGTTGCTGCATTTCGTGATGCTGTCCGTCGCGATGGCCACGTTTCCCATCGGACTCGGCGACATCGAACCCTCGGAGAACTTTCCGGCGATCTGGCTGATCGGGCAATTGGCCGTGTCGATCGGCGTGCCGTTCTTGGTGCTGTCCGCGACGTCGCCGATCTTGCAGGCTTGGTGGTCGCGGACGCATCATGAATCGGCCGATGATCCCTATTTCCTGTATGCGGCCAGCAACTTCGGCAGTCTCGCCGGTCTGCTGTGTTATCCGCTGCTGATCGAACCCGGCCTGCGACTCGACGAACAGTGCCTGGCATGGATGGTGGGCTTCTGCGTGTTCGCGGTCTTCATCGCTGCGGCTGCGGTGGTTTCGTTGCGAACTTCGCGTAACGCTGCTCGCGGGGAATTGCCGAGCAACAAGCATCCAATGCCGTCCGCGACAATCGCTCCCAGCGGTCGCGAACGGATTCGCTGGATTGCATTGGCGTTTGTGCCGTCAAGCTGGATGCTCGCCGTGACGACCTACATCACGACGGATCTCGCACCAACGCCGCTGATGTGGGTGGTGCCACTGACGTTGTATCTGCTGTCGTTCATTCTGGTGTTTGCCCGCACGCAATGGATCAACATCGATTGGTTTCCACGAGTGTTTCAATACGTCGTCGTATTGTTGATTCTGCTGGTGCTGTTTGCCGGGGACTGGCCGGTGTTGCTGTTTCACGTCGCGGCGTTTTTTGTGGCGGCCATGGCGTGTCACGGCGAATTGGTCGCCAGTCGGCCCGACGCGAGACACCTGACCGAGTTCTATGTCTGGATGTCCGTCGGCGGGGTGCTCGGCGGTATCTTCAATTCGCTGGTTGCTCCGGCCGTGTTTCCGGTGGTTTTGGAATACGCGATCAGCATCGGACTTGGGTGCTGGCTGCTGGCAAAGCCCATCACCCGCGCCTGGGACGACCAGAAACTGTCCGCCCCCATCGCCGCATTGAGCGTCTCGGTGTTGGTGGCCATCGCGATTGTCACCACCTCGCGGATGCGGCCTCGAACCGACTTGATCGTGATCGCCGTGATGGGCTCGGTTCCGCTCTTAGCGGTGCTGGTCCTCAAGAATCGGCCGCGATGGTTTGCAGCAATCGCAACCGTCGTCTTAATCGCCGCGTCGATCGAGCCGCCGATTCCCGGCCGAGTCGTTGAGACGCGCGAAAGACGGGCAATTCTCGCTGATCTTGTTGGACGCCTTCAGTTCCGACGCCATTCCGACGCACTTGTTGACTCGCGAGGCCCTGAAACTTTACCGCTCGAAACTGACGCCGGACGGCGTACTGGTGTTCCACATTTCCAACCAGCATTGCGACTTGGAGCCGGTGCTCGGCGAATTGGCCATCGACGCCGGCGTGACGTGCGTCGTCCGACACGACCCGCATGAGAACCTCGGTTCGGGCGAGTTCAGTGCGTCGTATGCCGTAATGGCCAATGAAACGAAGACGTTGAACCGACTGATGACGTCCAAGCATTGGCAGCGCGCTCGCAGGCTGCCATCGAGAAAACCCTGGACCGACGACCAATCCAACATCTTCGACGTCTTGTACTGGTGAATCGATTGACGATTGACAAGCGACATTGAAGACTCCAATCAGATATCACCAATCCAAAATCAAAAATCGTCGATCCCATCATGCCTGAAGCGACCTTTCTGCGTCTCCATCCCGATGACAATGTTGTGATCGCCAAGCGGTCCGTTCCGAAAGGGGCCGACATTCGTTGCAATGGCGAAACGCAGCCGCCGATCACGCTCGATCGGATTGACTTGGGCCACAAAGTCGCGGTCGAGCCCATCAAGATCGGTGAACCAATCCGCAAATTCGGCCAAATGATCGGCTTCGCATCCACCGACATCGAAGCCGGCGACTGGGTCCACGGACACAATGTGGAAGTCGGCGCGTTGTCGCTAGACTATGCCTTCGCGACCGACATCCCGCCCGATCCACAGCCCATCACCGGCCGCACCTTCATGGGCTATCGCCGGGCGGACGGGCGAGCCGCCACGCGAAACTACGTGGGCATTATCACCACCGTGAATTGCTCGGCCACGGCTTCGAAGTACGTCGCTGCCGAAGTGACGCGAGATCTGCTCGCCGATTTTCCCAACATCGACGGCGTCATCGCGCTCACGCACAAGGGCGGCTGCGCGATGGGATACGGAGACGACGAACACGTGCAACTTGCACGCACGCTGGCGGGCTTCTGCAATCATCCCAACATCGGGGCCTACATTGTGCTCGGCCTGGGCTGCGAAACCGGCCAGGCATCGTTCATGGTGGAAAACCACGGACTGGTGCAATTGGAATTCCCGGGTCAGCCACAGGGCGACCTGCCGCTGGTGATGACGATCCAAGAAGAAGGCGGCGTCCGCAAAACGGTGAACCGCGCCGTCGATGTGCTGGCGAAGATGCTGCCTGGGGCCAATCGCGTCGAGCGGGTTCCGATTCCCGTTTCCGAAATCATGCTGGCGACCGAATGCGGCGGCAGCGATGGAAACAGCGGCATCACAGCCAACCCGGCGGTCGGCATCTGCAGCGACCTGTTGGTGGCTCACGGCGGCACCACGATTCTCGCGGAAGTCCCCGAAATCTACGGCGGCGAGCACTTGCTGACGCGTCGCGCCGTCAGCCGAGAAGTCGGCGAAAAACTGATCGAACGAATTCGTTGGTGGGAAGACTACGGAGCCAAGTTCGGCGCGAAGATCGACAACAATCCGTCCGTGGGCAACAAGCTCGGCGGGCTGACCACCATCTACGAGAAATCGCTGGGAGCCATCGCCAAGGCCGGAAGCACGGCGATGCGAGACGTCTACAAGTATGCGGAAACGGTGACGTCCAAAGGTTTCGTGGTGATGGATACTCCCGGATTCGACGCGGTCTCGGTGACGGGGATGGTGGCGGGTGGAGCGAATGTGGTGGTCTTCACCACCGGCCGAGGAAGCTGCTTTGGCTGCAAGCCCGTGCCCACGATCAAAGTGGCCACCAACACGCCCATGTATGAGCGGATGATCGACGACATGGACATCAACGCCGGCCGCATCATCGACGGCGGTGGAACGGTCGAGGACGTCGGCAATGAGATCTTCGAGAAAGTGATCTCCGTCGCCAGTGGCGAACCGACCAAAAGCGAAGCTCAAGGAATCGGCGACGAAGAATTCTGCCCCTGGACAATCGGGCCGCTGTTTTAGGCAGCCCTACCTGGAAACCGTGGGCTACTGTCCCCGCCGAGCAGATCTCATCGAGACGCTGATCGAAAAAGTCGAGTTCGACGGCAAGGCTGGCAAGTTTGCCATCGAGTTTCGAGCCGTTGGCCTCAGACGCTGGAGGCCAACCATGCGGATTGAACGAGAGTTTCACGTTGGGACGGGTGTGCAGAGAGAAGACGATCACGCTTGGGGCCAAGACCGAGTTTGGCGACGGAGACCGTTTATGTCACAGATTTGTGTGAGTTGTCGTGATTGCAAGCTCGTTGTCGCCGTCAAGGCCCACCGTCCATTGAGCTGGTAACTGGCTTTCCGTCAGCAACTTCCGTGACAGCGGCGAAACCACGAATGAATCAATGAATCGTTGCAACGGCCGAGCCCCAAGCTTTGGATCGAAGCCGTGTCCAGCAACATGCTCAATGAGTTCATCGGTAAAGTTTAGTTTGATCCCAAACGAATCCAGACCTTCGCGTGATTGGAGTGCGGCCAGCTCCTTGCGGGCAATCGTTCGCACCGCGTCCATGGTCAGCGGAGCGAAGTTGATGAGTTCGTCGATCCGGTTGAAAAACTCCGGGCGAAAGAAATCCGTGACGGCTCGTTCGTAGTCGCCTTGAAACTCACTCCCAAAACCGACGGAAGTTCGCGACTCCGATCCCAGGTTGGATGTCATCACGATGATCGTGCTTTGGAAATGAGTGACTCGGCCGAAAGTGTCAGTCAGCCTGCCTTCTTCGATCAGGTTCAACAGGACGTCGAACACCGAGTCCGCCGCCTTTTCGATTTCGTCGAAGAGCACAACGGAAAACGGTTTCTCTCGGACGTGCTCGATCAGCGGACTCGGGCGACCATCCGGTCGTGTCAAGATGCGGTCGGCTGCGTCAAAGCCGCTGTATTCGCTCATGTCGATGCGGATCATGCCTTTGCGATCGCCGTCGCTGCCGAAGCAGTATCGCGCGATTCGCTTCGTGAGTTCCGTCTTGCCAACCCCCGTCGGCCCGCAAAACAGTAGAACGCCAATCGGCCGGCCTGGGTCGTTCAGACCAGCCTTGAACGTGAGAATGGTCCGGCTGGCGGAGCAGCATGCTTTCGACTGACCGATGACGGCCTGTTGCAGTTCCCCCAACACGTCGGACTCGCTCAACGCGATGTCGTCGCGCAGGAAGAGTTCGGGTACGCCGGTCTTCTGGGCGAACTGGTCTCGCGTGAAATCCGCATCGACCTCGTTGCGATCATTACGGCTGGCGGCTTCGGCCAGTTCGCGAATGAACGACGCGGCTGGACCGGGAAACGCGTAGTACGGCAAGAACCGGCGGAACAGCCGGTACGTGAGCGCGGGCGAATCTTTGTTAAACGTCAGCTTTGATCCCCCCAATGACGACGCCACTTTTTGCAGCGCGGACACGGCGGTTTCGCCATCAAAAGCGGACACAGTGAGGATTTGGAACAAGTCCACAAATCCGGGCAGAAGACGACTGCATGCCGCCACCTCGCGAGGTGTGGCTTCGCAGACCAACCGAATTTCACGTTCGCGGACAAACGGCAGCAGGAACGATGCGATGCTTTGCGACGGTTCGCTGCCGCCAGTGCTGACCAAGTCCAGCAGGCTTTCAACACAAAGGATGCCGCGGATTTCAGCCAGCTCGGCGATCACTTCTTCGCAACGTTCCTCCCATTGTCCGAGGTATTGCATACCGGAGATCATGCGAGCCGCGTTTGTGATCCAGAACCGGTGGCGATACCGCGGTTGGTCTTCGTCGGTCGGCTCCAGCGATCGGTCTGACTTCAGCCGGCGCTCCGCCTCGTTGGCCGCTTCCGCCAACAACGTGCTCTTGCCGACACCCTTCTCACCGACGAGCAACACGCTGCTTTGTTCTTCGACCAACCGCAGCACCAAGTCCGCAACTTGCTCGTCACGTTGCCAGGCTCGCGAGAAACGACGGCGGACGTGACGTTGTCCCAGGGCTTCGGCAACTTCTTCGAGCGTGGGGATGAAGACTTCGCGTTCTTCGCGGCGCTTTTGTTTTACGCGGATTACGAGTTCATTGACTTCAACCTTCGGCGGACGCAGCAAGCGTGTCAGCTCGCGAGGCGTCCGTCCCGCCAACTTGGCTCGAACGTGTTCGGTCAGCAATTCTTCGAAAGCATTGTCCGCGTGAAAGTCAAAGCGGACATCCAACAGCGGAGCGGCGCAGGTGTTGAGTCCGTCTGACCGCCGACCCAAGACACACGGCACCCGGACCGAAACGGTTTCGTCACAGGGGAAGATACGTTCGTTGTCGCGGTAGAACGGTCGAACCGATACGTCGACATCCACCAGCCGAGACTTCTCGAAGTCCGGCGAAATCAGGAGCGGGTCGTTGTCGAACGACCAACTTAAGAACTTGCGGACTTGGTCCGTGGCGGACCGCGCATCGATACCCGTGCCGACCAGATCGGTTTCCGGTTCAATCGGCAACGCGTTGAACAGTCCGGCTTCGTCTTGCCAGATCAAAATTGGACAGCGGTAGGCGGGCATGGTCGGAGGTTAGACCCTGGTTGATATAGGACTTCGTTTAACCCGTAGCCGCAGGCGCAGGCGTTATTGGCTAAAAACACCTGCGCCTGCGGCTACGGGTTAAACGACATGTGCCTCACGGAATTCGCGTGGAAGTGGAAGGCGGCCGAGTTGAAAGCTTGACATGTGTGACGAGTATTCTCGCCGCTTCGTTTCAATACTGATGCCTGTCGCCAGGTCAATCGTTGTCCACAACTCGGGCGCGGCTGACAACTGTTGCGAAATGCGCACGACAGGTTTGATCGCGAACGGTGAATCGACTGCGAAGTGATCCGTCGAGTTCGGCAGCGCCTGTGCCACGACGTCTTCGAAGGATCGATCTTCGGACACAACAAGCACGACCACTTGCACGGGAATCATGCGCCCGGAATCCAGCACGATCAGGTGCGTACCCGCCTCCCGCGAGTACATGCGGCTGGCCCGAAGCCCCTCGATCCGAATCAGCGCGCAATTCAGTTCGGCCAACCGAACGCATGTTGGCTGCGACACCAGCGGACGCTGTTTCTCGCCAATTTGCACGTCAGAGTGAAGCACTCGTTCGTATTCGAGACACGCACAATCAATGTCTTCTTGCTCAGCTTCAAATCGGATTGACGGAGCGTCCAACAAGGCGTGTGTCAGGTCGAAGGTGTTGGCGTCTGATCCCTGCAGAGGCCGTATCAACACTGAGAGTGTTTCGTCATGCCATCCGTCTTCATCAGGCAGAAGTGAGTCGACCAGGGCGAGTCGCTGTGCCAGCCAATCCCATGCCGTGCCGGATCGGTCGGGAGCGTTTTCCACAAGCTCGTTCAAGTACGTCCTCACGTCATCCGCCGCGTACATCTCGCGCATGATTCGACTGTCACCACTTCGGCGATTGTCGTTCGTCACAATCTTTGCGCGGGCACGACCGCGAGTTGTTTTGACCGAACGGATCGACTCCAGTTGTTCGGCCAGCCGCCGGTGGACGTGGTCGCGTTTGGCGGCCGACTTCTCTTTGACAAGATTTCGCAGAGCTTGGATCGCTTCCGTGAGTTGCAGGTAGTAGTACTGCTCGGGACGAATCGAGCCGCTGGTGATTGAACCGTCCGGTCGATGTTGTCGGCACGTTTCCTCGTAGCGGTTCAAGCAATGACGAATCGCATCCAGGGGCGGCTCGTCCGGCAACTCCGCGTCCGTGATCGTCCCGCGTAAACGCACGGCGTCATCCAGTCGCGACACATTGACCGTGATGCCGCTTTCCGCCCAATCCAACGCCACAATCGTCGGCGTGAGTTCGGCACTGCGAGCCAACTCGGCAGCGACCGGCCGGATGAGTTCCATCTCGACGAAACGCCGCACGCCGCGGGCACCCCACTTGGGCTCGAAGCCTTGTTGCACCACGTACTGCACGATCCCTGGACGAGGCACGAGCACACATCGACGACGAAGAAATCCCTCGCGTCCACCGAGATCTTCGATGTGGCGATGTGCGATGTGATGCACGTCATTCTTCGTCAGTTGATCGAACGGGATGATGCGGTCCAACCGGTTGACGAACTCGGGCCGAAAGAAGTCTTCCACGGCTTTCATGTAGCGGGCGTGATCGCGTTTGGTCGCGTCGGTCGGATCCCCGCCGAAGCCAACGCCGCCTTGAGCTTCGCGGCTGCCCAGATTGGATGTCAGGATCACGATGCAGTTGGTGAAGTCTGTTGTCCGGCCGAGCGCGTCCGTGAGTCGGCCTTCGCCAATGACCTGCAACAGCAAGTCGAACACGTTCGGGTCCGCTTTCTCGATTTCATCCAACAGCACGACCGAGTGCGGCTGCCGCTTCACGGCCGTGGTCAACTGGCCCTCCGGTTTGAACAGCGTGCCGACCAGCCGCGCTGTTGCGGCTGGCGTGTTGAACTCGTTCATGTCGAAGCGGACCAGCCGGTCAGCCGACCCAAACAAATACTTGGCGACTGCTTTCGCACACTGCGTTTTTCCCACGCCCGTCGGACCGAGGAATAGAAACGAACCGATCGGACGCGTCGGATCGTTGAGCCGAGCCTTCGCCAACGCGATCGCATCAACGACTGCGTCCACGGCTTTCGGTTGACCGAACATCAGCTCGCGGACTCCGCTTTCAATTTCGTCTCGCGGCAGTTTTGTGGCGTTTTCGAGAAACGCTTGGTTCAGCCCCGTCTGTGCTTGGAAGTCGTCACACACGGTTTCGCGAGTGAGTGCTCCGCCGTTGCGCTTGGCTGCCATGCGTTGCAGCAGGCTGGCGACTTTGCCAGGAAATGCGGCTTCGCGATTGAAGCGACGGGACAGATCGAGCGCTGTCGGCAACACGGCGACATCGCATTGGACGGTGTGCCGTCGTTCCAACTCGCGGACATGCGACAGAAGAATCGTGAGCGTGGTACGTTCGTCGGTTTCGTCCACGCGCAGTACGTGAAAGAGGTCGGCGAATGATCGGTCCAGTTCACGCAGGCGACGCAATGCCTCGGGCGTGGTCTCGCCGAGCACTCGCACGTCGCGGCGTTCCAGATAAGGCTTCAAGACATGAGCGACAGCTAATTCCGAGTCCCGCGTCATGCCGGCGCGGAACAACCCGATGAGATCGTCAAAGCACAGTAGATGGTGGCGTTTGGCCGCATGTTTCAGGATCGCGAGCAGTCGATTCTCCCACTGGCCGACATAACTCATTCCAGAAATCAGACGCTGCGGCGACAGCAACCACGTACGGCGTCTGTCCTTAAATTGATCGTTGCGACCGTGGTTTCGGCGGAAGACGACTTCATGTAGCAACGTGCTTTTGCCAGAACCCGACGGCCCGACTAGCAGAACGGGACGCTGGTCGCGCGCGGCGAGCAGTCGCTGCAGCTCACCCACGAGTTCGTCGCGATGGGCGCATCGCATTAGCTCTTCCGGATACAGGTCATCCAACCGGCGACTCGTACGAGCCAACTCGGTAGCTCCGTCCATCGATTCGCCGGATGCGAGCGCCGCCATCAGGCTTTTGTCGAATGTGACGACCTCCTGACGCATCGGCACATCGAACTCGACCGTCGTGACCCACACTTTGCCGCGCAGCCGAGTCTCTTCCACGAACTGCGAAATGCTGTCACCGTCCTTGGCGAGCTGCTTGAAGTGCGCCGTCAGAATCTGTTCGGCACGAGACTGCACGGCGTGGCCTTTGGGAATGTCGAACCACACGTCGGGCATTTCTGGAAAGAAAGCGACTTGCCGATCGACCGCATTGAAGTGCGCGATGGCAAACGCATCACGGACCCAGGCGTCCGCAACTTCGCACGAGAGTTTGTACCGGCGGCACTCAATCTCCGGGCAGTACGCGTACTTGGCGATCTCCTTGTGCTTGCCCTCTTTCGCCAGACGCCCCAGCAACTTCTTGAGATCGCTAACCAGCCGACTTGTGGCTCGACCGAGTTGCTTGTCCGCGCGTACCACCGCCGGCATGAACAGCGGGCGCAGCGTGTACGTCGCGACTTTGTCGCCGCCCACTCGGTGCGAAGTGATGTAAATCGGACAGGTGATGTTCATGCGGCGGAAGTTTGAATGCTGAGTAGTGCTGGGGTCAGGCTTACGTTTTTCAGATTTGGCGGCCGTTCAACTTGAGCATCACCAATAACGTGATGCCGCCAAATCTGAAAACCGTAAGCCTGACCCCCAAGTCCTCAACTCGCTTTTGTCGAAGGTGGATAAGAACTGCTAACAGGATCTTCCGTTTCTGGGTGTAAGACGGGCACTCCACTCCTGCCCGTCA
>JAQBZS010001184.1 GCA_027622115.1 Planctomycetota bacterium
ATACGGCCGCCCCGCTGGATCATGGAATTCTCGGTCCGGCCCGATTCCCAAGCAGTGGAAGATTGTGGCGGCAAGGTCTTCCGGCGTGAACGCTTCCGTTTCGGGAACTCCACCATGCTTATCCGTGCGACCGACCACTCGGCCCGATTGAACGCCGCCGCCTGCAAACCAGCACGGGAATACATCGCCCCAATGGTGACGACCCGGCGTGAATTTCTCGCCCGATGCGTTCTTTCCGTTTGGTGAGATTGGCGAAATCTTCGGAGTGCGACCCATCTCTCCGCACATCACGATCAGCGTCTCGTCCAGTAATCCACGGTCTGAAAGATCATCGAGAAAACCGCTGAGGCAATGGTCAATCGACGGCAATAGTTTGCCTTTGAGATCCCGAAACGCGTTTTGGTGAGTGTCCCAGCCTCGCAGATTTACCTGCACCATTCGCACGCCGGCCTCGACCAACCGCCGAGCCGTCAGGAATCCTTGTCCCCACTCTTCGCGGCCGTATAAGTCTCGAATCGAGTCCGGCTCTTGCGTCAAATCAAATGGGTTGCCTTGTCCGGGCCGCGAAGCCAGCACGAATTGCATCGCTTGCTGATGGTGAGCGTCCCACGCCTGGAGCGCATGGCTGGTTCGATCGAGGCCTTGCCGCAGTTGGTCCAGGCGCGCCATGAGTGCAGCTCGATCCTGCAATTGTGGCAACGAGATTCCGCCGCTCATTCCAAGTTGGGGCAGATGAAAGTCCGCATTTCGGCAACTGGTATTGTTCCACCATGCCTTGGGTCCAGGCCCCGGGTTTCTGGCGGGGTCCAGGTTCGGGTCGTCGTGACTGAAACAATTCGGACACGATCCCGCAGCATCTTTGGCATTGCATTTGGGAGCCAAGTCGACTCCCAGCCGACCGTACTTGGGACCGAGCAAGCCGGAGTCGCGACCGGGATACTTCATGAGATAACCACGCGGCATTTCGATCACCGACGGCAACGCAACGTGGGCCTCCGACGGCGCGCCGTACGCGATCATCGATCCGATCGACGGCCACGAAATTCGGCCGGGGCGCGGGCGAGCGATCGACGCGTTTGTATCGCCGAGCGGCAAGGACGTGGACCCGGTGTGCAGCAGGTAGTGGCAACTGTTGTGCTCGTTGCGGAACTCTCGCCCAGCCACATGGTGCATCGTGCGGACGATCGAAAATAAGTCCGTCCGAGCCGCCAGTTTCGGCAAGTGTTCGCAGAAGTGGATGCCGGGTAGTCGAGTTTGCGTGCTGCCATAGTCGCCACGAATCTTGTCCGGCGCCTCGGGTTTGGGATCCACGGTTTCGTGTTGAGACGGTCCACCGGATTGAAAAATAAACACAACCGACTTGGCGGTTCCGGGTGGCTGTGTTGTCGGCTGATTTGCGTGTGCCTCCAGCCGCAGCAAATCGGCGAGCCCCATGCCGACGAGGCTCATTCCACCGACTTGCAAGAGTTCACGCCGCCCAACTTGCGGATGGTCTTCGAGTCGGCATCCGAATCGACGCATGGCGATGCTCCTGCTTCGGGAATGTATTGACGAAAACTTGCACTCGGACTGCTGTCAGACGTCGCTCGACCATTGGCGAATGATCTCGCCATCGGTCGCAGTTCGATGCCAATCTCATATTCGGAGGCCCCAACCGTTGACTCTCGCACGATTTCCGCTTCTGCCTTGAGAATCATAGCGTCTTCGGTCCGGGACAGATTGCGAACGGCACACGTGCGAACATTTTGTTGCGGGCATCAACCACTTTCTGAAGACACGGTCGGATGCGATCGATCGAGGGTTGATCGCGCCCGTGCTCTATCAACGTGTCGAAGTTCAACAACGCCCAGAGCAACTGCGCTCGTTACTGGGAATCGAGTTCTATGAACTGGATGACGACTTGAATCCGCGAACACTCCGTGATTTCAGAAACCAAACGTCTTGTGCCAGCCTGGACAAACTTGTGCGGCAAATCGCCGACAAATTGGAGTCACTGGCTGCGGGCGAATCGCAACAAATCGGGTCTGAGCCGCAACCGGAATCGGCGGTTGAACAAACCAATCAACGCGGCGTATTTCTGGCTGAAGCCTCGGACCACCTGAATCTGGTGCGGAACCAAATCCTCAGTTTCCTGACGCAGAACGGGATCGCGGTGTATCCCGACCAGTAGTATGCCCGCGATGCCAAAGGGTTCGCGGAAGCGATGCAGCGGGATCTTGAGCGCTGCCAAGTGTTCGTCCAACTTCACTGCGAGTACCCCGCGCGACCGTATCCCGGACTCGCATCGAGACTCGGCTGTTGGAAACGGAACGGAAGGAGATCGACAGTGACCCGTTTGTGCTGGTGAATTCCAATGAAGTCGATCGTGACATCGCACAAGCCGTCGGCAGCCGTTTGGGTCAACAGGGCATTGGCTATGACATCGTCGAACGGCCGGAAGTCTTTGCGAGTTATCTTGCGACCGACGAAGAACATCATGGGCTGATGGTGATCGATGGAGTCTGTCCGCCGGAATGGGTGCAGGACCA
>JAQBZS010001185.1 GCA_027622115.1 Planctomycetota bacterium
CGGAAGCGGTTGGACTTCAACTTGTGGGCGAGTCGTTTCGAGAGCAAGCGGCACGCATCGAGCAAATCTCGCGATCCAGATTGGCCGATCGAAAACGCGACATCGGTTTGAAAGTTGGACGCTCGTGTGCCCTCCGTGGCGAAATTGAGAATTCGCGAAAAGCGTCGGCGTTGGTTGACCTTGCTCGCATGCTGTTTAACCTCATCGCATTCGCCGATATCGACTGATCTCGTCGCCCACCGACCGTCAGCTCCCGACAACTCAAATCCGAATTCGCACCCTATGGTCGACGTCAACACCTTCGCCAAGAAGATCATTGGCAATATCGAACAAGTCATCATCGGCAAGCGACAAGAGATCGTGCTCGCATTGGTGGCCTATTTCGCGGAAGGCCATATCTTGCTGGAGGACGTGCCGGGGGTCGCCAAGACCATGCTGGCTCGGGCCATCGCCACCAGCATCGGTTGCAAGTTCAACCGTGTTCAGTGCACGCCGGACTTGTTGCCCACGGACATCACCGGTGCATCCATCTTCAATCCCAAGACAACCGAATTCGAGTTCCGTGCGGGTCCGATCTTCGCCAATGTGCTGTTGGCCGACGAAATCAACCGCACCACGCCGCGAACTCAAGCGGCTTTGCTGGAAGCCATGGCCGAAGGAAACGTCAGCATCGACGGAACCACCTATCGGCTCGACAAACCGTTCGTGGTGATTGCCACGCAAAACCCAGTGGATCACGAAGGCACGTTTCCGCTGCCGGAAGCCCAGTTGGATCGATTCCTCATCAAGCTGAGTCTCGGTTACCCGGACTACGAAGCCGAAAGCGAAATGCTCGGGCGTCTGCAGAAATCTCATCCCATTGATGCCATTGAAGCGGTGGTGTCGGCCGAAGATGTGATCGCCTGTCAGCAAGCCGTGCGAGCCGTTCACGTCGACCCGAAGATTCGTGAATACGTCTTGGACATTGTGCATGCCACGCGTGACCACGAAGACGTGGCGCTCGGCGGCAGCCCACGGGCCTCGATCGCGTTGTTTCGCTCCGCTCAAGCCGTGGCAGCCGTTCGAGGCCACGACTTTGTCATGCCGGACGACGTCAAGAAAATCGTCCCGGCGGTCTTAGGGCACCGGCTGATTATTCGGCCCGAAAGCCGCCTGCGTAAAATCACCTCGCATGATGTGATTGAAGAAATCATGGACGGTGTGGAAGTGCCGACCATCAAGACCTGACCAACCAATTTCATCTCGCGGAATTTCCTCGCGAATTTCGCCACCACGGAACCCATTGATGCCCAAGAAAACGATTGCGGATATCGATCCCGCCGCAAAAGCCGTCCTGATGCGAGTCGACTTCAATGTGCCGCTCGATGATTCGCTGGCCATCACGGATGATCGGCGAATTCGCATGGCGCTGCCGTCCATCCAGTCCGTGCTCGATCGCGGTGGGCGAGTCATCCTGATGAGTCATCTCGGTCGCCCCCAAGGAGACGCGAGCGACACGAAATTCAGCTTGGCACCCGCTGCCAAACGTCTGGGCGAAACGATCGACAATCCGGTGATCTTCGCCACGGACACGGTCGGCGACGATGCTCGGAAGAAGGTGGCGGAACTCGCCGACGGCCAAGTGCTGGTGCTCGAAAACCTGCGGTTCAATGCGGGCGAGAAACAGGGTGATGCGGAATTCTCCGCGGCATTGGCCGCTTTTGGAGACATCTATTGCAATGACGCGTTCGGGACGTGCCATCGCACGGATGCCTCGATGGTCGGCGTGCCTCGGGCGATGGGCGAAAAACCCAAGGTCGTGGGATTCCTCGTGGCCAGGGAAATCGAGTATCTCGCGGATGCGATCAGCAACCCACAACGCCCATTTGTGGCGATCATCGGTGGGGCCAAGGTGTCCGACAAAATCAACGTCATCAAGAATCTACTCGGCATTTGCGACCAAGTCCTCATTGGCGGCGCGATGGCCTACACGTTTGAACTGGCGCTCGGCCATCAAACCGGCGAAAGCCGAGTCGAACCGGACTACGTGGATTTGGCGAACGAATTGATCGCGCTGGGCGGCGAAAGACTGCGGCTGCCGATGGACACGCATTGCGGCGACGACTTCAGCAGCGATTGCAACAAGCGAGTCGTGGCGGCCGGCGAAATTCCTGCCGGGTTTGAGGGGCTGGACATCGGACCGAAGACTGCCGAACTGCATGCGAGTGTCGTCCGTAATGCGAAGACCGTGGTCTGGAACGGACCGATGGGCGTGTTCGAGAAGCCGCCATTTGATGCGGGCACGCGGGCGATCGCCGATGCCATTGCCGAAAGTGACTCGATCAGCATTATCGGTGGAGGCGACAGCGCCGCAGCGATCCAGCAGTTTGGACTCGAAGACAAGGTCTCGCACATCAGCACGGGCGGTGGTGCGAGTTTGGCGATGTTGGAAGGCCAGAAGTTCGAGGCGGTTGAGTTGTTGGACGAGTTGTAAGGCGAGCGGCGGAGCACATTCAGCTCAACCACTTGACGACCAGCGCGTCT
>JAQBZS010001186.1 GCA_027622115.1 Planctomycetota bacterium
CCCGCATCAGCGACCGAACCGAGTCTTCTTCAATCCGTATGTCCCCGGCGAAGTCTGGATCGCGTCGAACGGAGCGGGCATGCTCGTCGGCAACGCGTCGACGGCACAGCGCGAGTTCCATTTCAACGCGTCGAGTTTTTCCGTCAACGAAAATGCCGGAACGGCAACGATCACGGTCGACCGCACCGGCGACGTCGCGAATTCGATGTCGGTCGATTACGTCGTCAACGCCGGCACGGCGTCTGCCGCCGACTTCACGAGCACGAAGCTGGCGACCGGGATCACCGGCACGCTGACGTTTCTGCCCGGTCAATCGAGCGTCACGTTCACAATCCCGATCGTGAACGATTCCCTGGTCGAAGGGGACGACACCGTGCTGCTCGGCCTGTCTGGCCCGATCGGCGGCAATCTGCTCGGCTCGATCAACTCCGCCACGCTGACGATTCTCGACGACGATACTGCGCCGCCGACGGTCGCGGAACAATTCGTCCCGCGCGGCATCAGTGGAGGCGGCGCGCTCTACTTCCCCAGCTTCAGCCCGCACAACCCGGACGAGTTCTATCTGGCGACTGACATGAGCCAGATGTTTCATTCCGTCAACGGTGGCGAGTCGTGGGACTTCTCGACGTTCAACGAACTTCGCTGGTCCAACAGAATCAACGGAGTCCAATTCACATCCGACCCGCTGGTCTTGTACGCGCTGGATGCGACGACTCCGAAGTTCCCCACGCCGCTGAAGAGCATCGACGGCGGCCAGACCTGGCTGAAGCCGGGAGCGGTCGGGTTCGCCAGCAACTGGTTATCGACCGACAGCGCGAAACGCATCTACGCCGATCCGGAATCCAGCCAGCGAATCATCGTTCAATCGAGCAAAGAGTTGTTCTTCTCGAACGATGGAGGGACGACGTTCGTGTCGAAGATCGGCATCATCGGCGGCGCGGGGCTGCACTCCGGCGGCGCGTTCTTCGATGGTCAAACGATTTTCGTCGCCAGCAATCAGGGACTGCTGCTCTCGACCGATGACGGGGCGAGCTTCAACGTCGTGAGCAGTGTGTCCGGATGGGGCGCGGGCGAGGTGATCTACTCGCTGGCCGGCGCGAAAGAGAACGGAATCACGCGGCTGTATGCCGTGACCGTGCCGGCCAGTGCGGCGGGTTCGATCAATCCGCCGATCAATACTGTCGTGCCCGGCCTGTACGTCATCGACTGGGGGCAATCGTCGTGGACCAGCTTGCAATCGAAATTCGCTCCGAGCGATCGGTTCGAGTTTGTCGCGACCAGCCGCTACGACATCGACACCGCCTACGTCGCGGCACAGATGCCGGTCAGCAACTTCAAAGTCGCCGCCGTCTTCAAGACGAGCGACGGCGGGCAGTCCTGGATCAACTCGTTTCAAGTGAATGCCAACGCCGGCAATCCGGCTCCCAACGGAAACATCGAAACCGGTTGGAACGGTCTCGGAGCGGATCGCAACTTCTCGGCCACGATCCTGGGCATGGCAGTTTCCGTCAACGATCCGAACACCGTCATGATCAGCGACTTCTTCGCGGCGCACCTGACGACCGACGGCGGCACGTCGTGGCGACAAGTTTACGTCCCGCCCGACCAGGATCATCCGGCCGGAGCGAACGCCACCAAAGGTGACCCGTACAGCTCCAACGGATTGAACAACACGACGGTGTGGTGGATCGAATGGTCGGACGCGAACACGATCTTCGCGGCCAACGACGACATCGTCGGCCAGCGCAGCACTGACGGCGGAAACACTTGGTCCTTCAATTACCAAGGCTTGTCGGGCGAGAACTATCATATCGGGAACTATCAACTTCCCGATCCGAACAACGTGGGTCAGAACCGTTCGGTGCTGGTCGCCTCGACCGGCACGGGGCTGCCGATCTACACATCAATTGGCCTGGACGAGTCCGCCAGCAACCCGACCACGGGCAAGCTGTTTTACTCGACGGACAAAGGCGCGACCTGGACGATGCTGTTCGATTTCGTCGATAAGCAAGTCGTGTGGAGCGCCGTCGATCCGGCCGATCCCTCGACGATGTATGCCAGCGCTTCGAACTTCAACGGCGGTGGGATTTTCGTCTCACGAGACATCGTGGCGGCGATCAACAGTGGCGGGACGGCGACATTCACCGCGCTCAATCAACCGACCCGGACCGAAGGCCACCCGCTAACGGTCGAGGCGATTGGTCCGAATCAAATCGTCGCGACGTTCTCAGGCAGAAAACCGAACTCGACGCAAACCTTCACGGACAGTTCTGGAGTGTTCGTCGCGACGATCAACCCCGTCACCAATGTCGCCACTTGGACCGACAAGAGCGACCCCGGCATGCACTATTGGACCAAGGATTTGGTCATTGATCCGAACGATCCACAGCGCTGGTATGTCGGCGTGGCCACCGCGTTCGGAAACGTGCAAGGACCGTGGGATGCCAAGCTGCCTGGGATTTACATGACTCCCGACGCCGGCAACACATGGCACCGCATCTTCACTCAGGACGCGG
>JAQBZS010000039.1 GCA_027622115.1 Planctomycetota bacterium
GAGCCAGGCCGATTGCGATGTGCGTTTTGCCCACGCCGGGGGCGCCCAAAAAATCAGTTGGCTTTTTCCGCGAGGAACTCGCCACGAGCCAGGTCCAGCACGCGGCGTTTATTCAGCCGCGGCACGGCCGAGAAGTTGAAGTCCGCGAGTTCCTTCGGAGCCGGGGCAATCAAGTAATCGTTTGGGATGTCGGTTCGAAGAAGATTCTGGCAACGCTCGGTTCTGATCTGAACCAGGAGCAACTTGGCTTTTCCCCCGACGGATCGCAAATTAGTCAGGGCGTTCTTCTATGGGATATTGAGTCACGCGAACAGGTAAACAAACAGCCCGTTCTCGGCATTTTGAGGCATGGATATCTCGCAAATTTCGTTCTTGAAGGGAGCGAATTCGTAGTCGCCAACGCCGAGGGATCGTCGATGTACATTCAATTCTTGGACGCTCGAACCGGCGAACGGATCGCACGCCACACCCTCGCTATGACTGCCAAGCCGCAATCCTGGTCGTTTGCTCGTGATGTGCTGGCATCTTCGACGCGTGGCAACGCTGTCCACCTCGGCCGCATCAGCACGGGCGAGCCGATTGCCAACATCGTCTATCTGCAGCGGGAGCGCAGCGTCGATGTACTCTACATCAGCCCGCAGGGTCATTACGCCTGCGACCGGGACGTCGAAGCCGATTTGCTGTACGTCGTCGAAACCGAAGACGGTCGGCAACTGACGCTCACACCGACCGAATTTTCCAACAGGTACAATTGGACCAACGACCCATCCCAAGTGAAGTTACTTGGCGATTGACGTCTCCGGCTCCGGGAAGAACGTCGCGTGGAACTCGGATTCCAACCAGCAACCAGCAACCAGTTCCGGTTGCAATTCTTCAACCGAGTCCTTGTTTGTTGAAACCAAGACGCGTTGTCCGATCAATCAAATCCTCAGGCACGCGTCCAAATGTGGCAGTTGCAGGTTTTGCGACTTCGCGACCTCCCTCACGCTTCCGGGTCAATCTCCGGCATTTCCGGCAGTGACAACAGCACGGCGTCCAGCGGCGATGTCTCCAGCAACACAACGGTCGGCTTGCGGTATGTCCAGCCGCTGGTTTCGCCGGGGTTGATATAGAGGCGGCCTTGCTCGTCGCGTTTGATGCTCGCGCGATGCGTGTGCGCAAAAATCGCCACGTCGAAATCGCTGCGGGGGCTGGATTGCAAGTCGCCGATCTCGTGAGCGATTAGGATTCGCGTTCCATCCGCCAGTTGGACTCCAAACGGTGGCTCGCCGATTGGACCGATAATTCGCATCCCACCTTCCAATGCCACTTTGTTCGCATCGTTGTCGCCAAAGCAGGCGATCGCTGGGCAATTCAATTTGCGCAACGGAGGGACCACGATCGGTGACACGAAGTCGCCCGCGAACAACACCAACTCGCAACCCTCGCGATTGAAACGCGCCACTGCTCGGCGGACGTTGTCCACGTGATCGTGTGAGTCGGCAAAGATCCCGACCTTCATCGGCGTGATCCTGGATGAGTTCTTTTGGCAACTCGCAACATGGGCCGGAGAGTATTGAAAGCGAAAACACCAATCCAGCTGCTGTTGGCGACAACCGCGAGGTGTAGAATCATCGGTGCGTTCCAGCACAAGCCAAACTTGCCATCGCTACCGATCGGTTGTCTCGGCAAGCCGTTGCGGACAGCAACATGCAGCTTCGGAAGCGGTGAACAACTCTTTTGGATGCTCAACCTTTCTTGTATAGTCGGCCAATCTTAACTTCATGCGATGATGTGATTCCGCTGTATTTTTCTGAAAGATTCGCGAGATGCATGAGACTCTCGATCGGCTGAAATTTCACCCGCACGCGTACCATTTTGTGTTCGCGGCGCTCCGATTCACGCAGCAGGAATTGGGGAAAGTGGATTACGAGATCGAGTCTCCCGACGCCCACATCAGCGGCCCTGAATTGCTCGACGGGTTTCGCTTGCTGGCGATTCAGCAATTTGGCCTGATGGCCATGTCGGTGCTCAACCATTGGGGGATTCGCTGCACCGACGACGTCGGGCGGATCGTGTTTGAGTTGGTTGAACGAGGCGACATGCGGAAGACGGACAACGATCAATTGAACGACTTCGTCGCCGTCTACGAATTCGCCGACGTATTTGACGCCGATTACAAGATTAGCACCGCAAAAGCATTCAAACCTCGTGACTGATTTGTCAGCCAATTTGCAGGCGTCCGAACCCGTGCGCCGCTCGCTCGCCGCGCAACTTCGCTTGGTAGCCTTGCCGGCGACGATCGCAATGGTCTGGTGGTTGGCGTTGGGCAACTTGGCCGCCACAACCGCTAATTCGATGACGGTCAATCTACGCCAATTGCGACACGCGGACCTCGTCCTGCGAGTTCGTGTCGACGATGTGTCCGAAGGAAACGTCAGCATTCTCGCCGTCTGGAAACCCAACGTCCGTTGGGAGACCCTCGCAACGGCAACGGCGATCAGTATTTCGAACCTCGCCGCGACCAATGCCGTGGATGGTGGCGAATTCTTCGTGCCCGTGACGCGCGGTAAAAACGATGCTTACGCCGTCACGACATTCGAATTGCGAACGACCGAGGACGACAAAGTGCGGTCTCCGCCATACGTCTATCCCGTCGATGCGGATTCGACCTCGCGGCTGACCGCGGCTTTGGAAAAGCTGGACGCGGTTCTAGCACCGAATTGAGACCACTCGCAATTTGAAACCTCCTAACGCTTTGACTCGCGAGCATTGAACTTTGAACCACCCGCCCCCTTCCCCCCTCTCCGACTTCAAAACCTGCTTGAACTGTTTCCCGCGTCAACCCGAGATTTTAAACACGCTAACTCCGGCCCACGGCGATCCCATCGAAAGCGCGAGTTGACAATGCCGATCAATCACAAGGGCTCAAAAAGTGGATGGGTAGTGCCCACTCGATTTCACTCCTGAATGAGCACATTCACGCCCTTCTTATTGGACAGCACCACATCGGGCTTCTGATCGCCATTCATGTCCTTGACTAGAAATTGCGTGCCGACACCGGTGTCTTTGCCGGCGGTGATTTCGTGAGCGATGAATTTTGGGGGCTGGCCCTTCACGCGTCGGACTTCGTACCAATACATCACCACCGGATCCTTGCCGCCCGGATCGCCGCCGTTGTGGGCGAAAAATCGCTTGCCCGTCACGATGTCTCGCTGCCCGTCACCATTGATGTCCACGTATTCCATCGCATGCGTTTGCGAGTACGACTCGTCAATTAAATGGTACTTGAACGAAGTCGCCTGATTGCCGCTCGTGTTTTCGAACCACCACACTCCGTAGGTGTGAGCGGAACTCATGATGATGTCTTGGTCGCCGTCGAAGTCCAGATCCTCGCAATACATATTGGCGGCCTTGAGCGGTTGCCCACCGGCGGTCTTGGATAACGAAAACGCGTGAAACGCCCACGGACCTTCTGCGGCTTTCTTGGGGGCTTCCCACCAGCCGTGTGGGATCATCACGTCGTTGCGACCGTCGTTGTTGAGATCGCCCACGCCGATGCCGTGGTAATACTTGAATGTGCCGTTCTTGTTCGGGTCACCGGGTTCGCTGATCGCGTTGAACGACCATTTGTTCGTGACCTTGTCTTTCGCCGGGATCGGAATCAGACCCATCTGACGTTCCGGCTGCGAACCGAGCACAAACTCGGGGCGACCATCGCCGTCAACGTCTTCGAATTCCGGTGACTCGTTACACGCGCTGTGCCAGATGACGTGCTGCTTCCAGTGACCGGGTTTGTTTTGCGGATTCTCGTACCAATAAAACGGATCACCCGGGAAACCGATGACGATGAAGTCGTCCCAGCCGTCGGCGTTCACGTCGTAAGAAAAGTTGGCGAAGCTGTTGCTGTAGCCTTTTCCTGCAACGAACTTGCCGACCGGTCGCACGGCATGCATCTTCCAGTCGGGAGCCTCGTACCACACGTCGCCCGCCAACACATCGATCTTGCCGTCCTTGTTGACGTCCGCCGCAGCGACGCCCTCGGATCGAAACGCGTCGTCCAGCTTGATCCGCTTCCAGCTCACGACTCGACCGCCGCTTGGTTTGGCGACATCGGGATCGTCGGCTTTGGCCAGCACGCGAACCTTGTGATTCGAACTATCGCCCACGAACACGCCGCCCGAGCGATCCACAAACACGCCATGCGGTCGAGCCAAGCGGCATTTGAGCGGGTCGCCGTCCGGCCCGTCGCCCTGCTTCCCGTCGCCGACAAGCGTTTCGATCTTGCCGGTCGCGGCTCGGACAACTCGAATCGTGTGACTTTCGGTGTCCGCCAGATACACGTCGCCTCGTGGGCCAACCGCGATCCCCTTCGGGCCTGAAAGTGCCGCCAGTTTCGCGGGTCCGCCGTCGCCCGAATAACCTTTTTTCCCGGTTCCCGCGACATGGTGCAGCGTCCGAGACTTCAGGTCGATGCGAAACACCGCGTTGCCTTCACGCAAGGCGAGATACAGATTCGACTTGCCGTCGAAATCCAACGCACGCGGCCCGTTGAGTGGCGTGCCCTCGACGTTCGCGCCGTCGGGCGTTGGCTTGCGTTCGCCGGTACCGCTGAAGGTGCTGATGATTCCGGATTGCAAGTCGACTCGGCGAATGCGGTGGTTGCCGATATCGCAAATGTAGAGATTGTCGGCATGGTCCAGCGCGATCGAATGCGGCACTTTGAGCATGGCTTTCGTGGCCGAGCCGCCGTCTCCGCTGAATCCCGCCGAGCCGGTTCCCGCGACCGTCGAGATCACGCCGGTTTTCGAGTCGACTCGCCGCACGAGGTGGTTTTGCATTTCCACGAAAAACATGTTGCCGGTCGTATCGAACCGGACTTCGTAAGGTTCGTTCAATTTGGCCTTTGTGGCCGGGCCGCCGTCTCCGTCATAGCCGGACTTTCCGCTGCCGGCGACGGTGGTAGCCTTTCCAGTCTTGGCGTCGATGCGTCGAATCACATGCGTGGCGATTTCGCAGACATACAACGCCCCGTCCGGACCAATCGACACGCCAAACGGACCACCGACGTTGGTGGACAATGCCTTCCCGTCGCCGTTCCACGTCGCCTGCCCCGTGCCAGCCACGGTTTCGATGCGTCCCGCGAACAGACTTGATGCCACGGACATCGCGACCAGCACGACCACGAATGAGATTCGATTCCAGTTCATCCGATTCCTCACATTGATGAAGCGACAAGGGGCAAGTTCCGTTGCCGACAGTGTGTCGCGTTTGCGAGCAGATGCAAAGACAGCGGCATGTTTGTTGCCGTTGGTGTTGCGGATGACTGGACGCGGGACTTTCAATTTGAGTTCTTGGTCGATTTGTTTCGGCCCCGATCAGATTGCGTGATGGCGGCTTGGATGTGGAGCCAATCTTGCAATTCGGCGCGAAACATGTGCCATTGCCGAATCCAGCAAGCGACATCGTTGCGAAGTTCCAACGAAACCCGCTCGAAGGGCACGGCTTCGTCCGCGAAATCACAAAGGCCATTCAACCGTAACTTCAAGCAAAGCCACACGCGCAGCAGTCTTCGTCGAGCGGTTTCGATTCGGTGCTGTGAAGTTCACTCAATCGAACGCTGCGGGTACCGTGCTGCACTTCCGCGACCATTCCAGTTGTGCGGGTGACCGGGAAACGGGATGAACCGGATATGTTGTCGATCGAATCTTCAATCGGGTTCAGCCGGTCTGAGGCAGTTCTGGCGAATGAATTCACAGCTTCCAGCATTTCGAACAGCCACGAATTCGAAACCACCGCTTCCGCTTCGCACATCATCGACTGCAAATGATCCAGCATCTGCATTTCAAATCCGCTGTAGTCGGTATTTGAGCTTGTTGATTTTGACTGCGTCGTCATGGCACCGCTCCAGTTCGAAGGAAGATTTGACTGCAAGGCCAACCGCGTCGTCACTAAGAGATTGTGGTCGCGCGGGAATTCGAGATCCTCGGGGGAGTTGTCCGTTGCGGAGCCGTCTTTTCCCCGGTTCCGGCCTAGGGGATTTCCTGAGATCGGGTGATTTACGCCAATGCCGACTGGATTGGGGGCGAAGAATTGGGTCGCGGAAGCGATGCTTGACAGAAAAAACCGCGCGACGACGGCGACGCTTCCGAAATCTCAATTCACAATCTCAAATCAAGGGCACTCATGGCCGAACGACTGCAAATCCTCTTGATCGAGGACGACCCCGACCATGCCACTTTGATTCGCCGGAATCTGGCACGCGCCGATCACCAATTCCAAATCGAGATCGAACACGTGGTGCGATTGAGCGATGGTATTCGGCGAATTCATGAACATGAGGCGTTGGATGCCGTGCTTTGCGATCTGAGTCTTCCCGACAGTTCCGTCGCCGCCGAGACCGTGGAATCGATTATTGCCGCGTGTACCGAACTCCCAGTGATCGTCCTGACTTCGTTGGGCGATGTGGGCCTCGCCACTCGTTCGGTGCAGCAAGGGGCTCAAGACTATCTGGTCAAGTCCGAGATCACCGGCCCGCTGCTGCTGAGGTCGATCCGCTATGCCATCGAACGCAAACGGGTTGAACGTCAGTTGAAAACCGTCAACGAACAGTTGGAGCAGCGAGTTCGGGACCGGACCCTGGAAATCGTGTTGTTGCAGGACTTGGCAGTCATCGCCAACCAGGCGGATTCGGTGCGTACGGCGTTCGGCGACGCGCTGGAACGCATCTGCCGACAATTGGATTTGGAACTGGGGCAGGCGCTCGTCATCAACGACGAATCCGCGGATGCGGTGATGGACATCGGCGTCCGCTTCGTGGCCGACGAACGCCTGAAAAAACCCGGTACGCAGTTGTTGTGCAAGCCGATTAAGCCTCGCGGTCGACTGTTCCGCCGACTCATTCGTGATCGGCGACCGGCATGGGTCGATGATTTCCTCGGTGACACCGCCTTTGAAGACTTTGCGAAGGAAACCGATGTTGAACTCCGCAGCGGGCTGGCGATTCCCGTCTATGTGCAGCGACGAATCGTCGCGATGCTTGAGTTCTACAGTTGCAAGGACGCGGCTCCCACGAACGAATTGATGGAAGCGCTGGACCGCATCGGAACACAGTTCGGCCGGGTGATGGAGCGTCACGAGTTAGAAAAAGGGATCGAAGGCCGCGCACTCGACGAGCAGCGGCGCATCAGTGCCGAATTGCACGATGGCCTCGGGCACGAGTTATCGGGTTTGCTGTTTCTGGCCAATAGTTTTGCACTGCAACTGAGCGACGAGGAATCACCTCACGCCGCGACCGGTCGGGAAATCGCCGAAGGTATTCGCACCAGCACGCGAATTTTGCGGTCAATGCTCAAGGGGTTGACTGCTGTCGACATTGCGGAAGATGGATTGCAGTCCGCTTTGGTGGAACTGGCGAATTTGTCGCAGCGTCGGACGAAGATTCATTGCGAAGTTTATGCCGACGACTTCGTCTTGCCGAACCGCGACATGGCCGCGCAACTGTTCCGCATCGCGCAGGAAGCGGTCAATAATGCCTTGAAACACGCCCGCGCCACGACCATCAACATCCTGCTGCGGGAGACACGCGAGGAGATCACGCTGTCCGTCTTGGATGACGGAGTCGGCATTGACAGCAAAGGCGAGTCGCAACAAACCGGCATGGGGTTGGGCATCATGAAACATCGCGCGAATGTGATTGGAGGCGTGGTCTATATCCAACGGAACGAGGTGGGGGGAACGATCGTGACGTGCGTTTGCAAGAAGAACCTGTCGAGAACGAGCGTCACCGCGTGAGACATGTGTGATCACCACGAGTCGTGCATGACCACCCGTGGGTCCGTCGCGGCATTGCGGACCTGATCAACCGACAGGATGACATGACGGATCGAGCCGAAGGTGCCGTGCCAGCCCAACTCGACCGACCGGTTTCGGCCGTGGTTTTTCGAGAGATCAGAGACAAGCCAGCCGGATGATCGATGCTCGCGAAGTAGCCCATCGCGAACGCGACCGTGCGGCGAATTACGGAAAGACGATGAACTCGACTGGGACGGCGTCCGTCAGCCAAACACCATTGGCCGACAAGAAGAATTCGTGGCCAGAGTCGTGCATCGTTTCACTGGCGATCACCAAGATGGCCGGTTTGCCGCGACGCATGGCGACCTTCGTGGCCGTTTCGCGATCCGCCGAAAGATGAACATGATTCCGAGATCGCTTCAGCAGCCCCTGCCGCTGGATTGATGGAAGAAACTGCGAAACCGTTCCATGGAATAATTCGTGGGGCGGTACCGTGGGCGAGAGTTCGAGATTCACGTCCGGCACGGAATGGCCTTGATTCGCGCGAATGCGAAGACCGTCGTCACTCAAGGAAAAACGCTGCTTGTCATTGGTCGCGACGACTTCATGAAGCAGTTCCAACGTGATCGCCTTGCCGTGTTTGGCGGCGTTTTGGATGAGTGCGTCGATGTCCAGCCAACCTTCCGGATCAAGCTGCATGCCGATCGCTTCCGGTTTGTGCCGCAGCACCAGGCTGAGGAACTTGCCGGTCTTGACGAGAGTTTTTTTCATGCCACTCTTTGACTACCCAATCGAATGACTACCCAATCGAATTCTGACGCACAATCTGTTACCGCCGCGCACCTGTTTGGCCCGCAGCCGCAGGCGTTGTTGGCCAAAAACGCCTGCGCCTTCGGCTACGGGTTAAACGACGCGGCCTACGACCTACAACTCGTGTTGAACCGCATTGCGTTTGAAACCCGGCCTACAGCGAGACGATTCCGGTCTTCAAACGGATTGCAGTTTAATGGTCGCACTAAATGTGCGAGTTGCCTCAGTCTGGTGAATTTGCTCCCGTGCCGAGCCGCGCGACGAAGCTTGAACCTTGGGTGATGACCGATCCGTTCGCGGCGACCAGATTGCCGGGAGCGAACCCCAGCTTCTCGAATTTCATTTCGCGAGTTGCCAAATCCAACGTGGCGATGCGGCCGGTACTCAGCGGAACGCAGAGCCGATTGCCGGACAAAACGCAGCGACCACTCGGCAGTGGGATCGTGGGACATTTCTCCCACGCCGATTGACCATCCGTGAGATTGAATAGCTCAATCCGCTGCGCACCAATCACGACAACATGCTCGCCATGCACGCCGGCAATAATGGCGCGGTCGTCCCTCGGCAGCTTCCACAACAAGTTTCCTTCGTTTAAGTCCAGACACAGCAAGTCATCGCAGTCTCGGGGCGTGACGAGGACTCGGTTTCCCGTGACGATTGCATAGGAATCCAACCATTGCCCCGGCTGTTCCTTGGGAATTGTTTCGCCACGACGTTGGGCGGCCATCCGAGCCATCGCGATCATGCGCATTTGTCGGCGAGGATCACCGTCATCGACTTCGCGATAGCGGTACGACCAAACCAACTCACGAGTGGCCAGATCCAAGGCCACCACGATCCCCGATCCGGTCGGGCAAATCAGCAAGCCGTTGGCATAGGACGGACTCAAACCCGCAGTGGCTCGATTGGCGTCACCGGTCACGCTGATCGCGAACGATTGCAGCGGGCGCAACCAGTCCAGCTTGCCGGTCGTTGCGTCCAAGACAACGAGTTCCACCTGTTGTTTCTGCTCGGTCAGGCAATACAGCTGACCTGCCAACGGCAGCGGTGGACCTAGAAAGTAGCGATTGGAAAGCGGGTCGCTATTCGTGTCGCTTGCCCCACCGACGCGCCATTTCTGTTGTCCGCTGGGAACATCATACGCCGCCAAGCGGTTGAACGGCTTCACGGAAAGTGGATGCGTGGGCTGTGTATTGCCCCCCCGAAACACATTGATGTTCGGATTCTGCGCCAGGAATCCCAGCCCCGTGACGTTGTAAACCATACCGCCGTTTGAACTCATCGTCCCATGCGTTGAATTCGAGAAGACGCGATCCTTCAACATGGGGTCGAGGATCGAACCACTGTCGCCGGGCAACGGAATGACCTTGCCGTTGCGGACTTGTTCCAGTTCGTTGACCTCATTCGTTTGCCATTTAATTTCGCCCGATTTCAGATCGAACGCCTGCAATTGGCTCAACGTCTTGACCAGCACGACGTCGTCCACGATCAGAGGATGCACCGCCGGGATGGCCGGTTGCTTGACCTTGGAAAACCCTTGTTCGATCCCTTCGATCTGCCGCGCTACGTTGATCACGCCGCGCGAAAACGGCGCATCCACAACTCGCACTTTCCACGCACTGGTGACGGCTTTCCAAACAGCCTGCGAGCCCGGTTGAGTGGTGTGGCTTGTCGCAACCCGAGCGGCGTTTCCACCCACGAGCGGCCAGCCCATATCACGCAGCGGTCGCTTGTGACTCTGCTCGCCCGACAACGACCGCAGCCACTTCATGGCGGACGGCGAATCGTCTTTGAACAAGTCGAGCGTGCGACCACCGAGCTGCATCGTGCCTTGCGGATTCCAACGCCACAGATCGCTCAAGTGATTGGCGGTCAATTCGGGCATGCCGGACAAGGACCATGCCACGGCGGATTGCAGCGCGATGGCGTTCCGATTCTTCTCTGCATCCGGGTGTCCCTGATTCAGGCGATCGAACCACACGCCGGCGTCGAGCGGTCGACCGAGATCAAAGTAGGCGGCCGCGAGCAAATACGTCGCGTCTCGACCGGCTCGCGTGTGGAAGTAACGCAGCGACACTTGCTCCAACGCGGCGATGTCCGAGCGATCGCGGGCGCGTAGCAACGCTTCGTTGGCATCCGGCCCGAACAGCAATTCGTACGTCGCTCGATCGACCGCGGGCAGGCGACCGATGAGCCGTTCCGCTTCTCGGCGAATGCTGCGGAGAACCGTGCGTTCGAGTCCATCCGCCGCAAATGCTGAATCGGTGGGACATTCGAGAGCCGATTGCAATAGCGGCAGCGCGGCGGCAACTTCTCCTCGCTGCACCAAGTCTTGCCCACGAGACAACTTGACTCGAATCAGTCGATCCGCCGAAACAAGTCCCACAATCGGCAATGCTGCAGCCGGGGTCGGTTGAGTCGCGGGTGTGACTTGAAGCACCACCTGCACCGGTTGGGCTTTCACCGCCTGGCCCGGTGGAGCCGGAGCCTTGGCCGGAACTTTCGCCGGTTTAGCGGCACGGACCTCGTCGAACGGCTTTTGTTCGTCCGCCGACAAGGACTGCGCAATCAGCATCAGCATCAACATCAGCAGCGAAGGAATGGACGGTCGCGACATGGGCTGCCCCACAATGGACGAAAGCCCGGCTCGTGCGAACCGGGCTTTCTGGACTGAAGTCACTCGATAACAGCTACTTTTTGTCGGTCTGCTTCGTGCTTTCCGCGTCCTTGCTGGCAACCTTGGCTTCTTTCGGTTCAATGAAGCCGTCGTTGTTGGTGTCCAACTGCTTGAAGGCGGCTTCGTCTCCCAGGAACTCCTTCAACGTGACATCACCGTCGCCGTTGCGATCCATGCGGGTGAACCAATCCGGCGCGTCCGATTTTGCGGCCTGGTTTGGATTCTGCCCACGCTGGGTGCCGTACCAATTACCGGTATTGCCCAATCCAAAACTGACTGCCACGGTATCGGGAATTTCGTCTTCCGAAACTTTCCCGTCTTTGTTCTTGTCGAACGTCTTGATGCGTTCATGAGCGGTTCTCATTTCACGCAAGCTCAAGCGTCCGTCACCGCTCGCATCCAAAGCTGCAAACAACGAGTTGCCTTGGTTGGCGGCGTTGGCTCGAATCTGAGTGCGTTGGGGAGCCTGCATACGCTCGTACGTGGCGACGATTTCCTTGGGGTAAACCTTGCCGTCTTCGTCGGCGTCCCACATCTGAAGCATGTAGGCGTAGTTGCCCGCCAGTTCTTTCTTGTCGAGATAACCGTTCGCGTCCTTGTCGAACCGAGTCAAGTATGACTGGGCCGTTTGACTGTAGTTGTAGGAACGCGGGGCGGCTGTATTCGCCGCAAATGTCAGATTGATGCCTTCCATTTCGACGTTCGCGGAGGTTGCAGTGACCTTCGCTTCCTTGAGGTCCGTCGCCACGGATTCGACCTTCAGAGACTGCGTTGATTTCTCATTCGAGCCCAACGCGAGCGAGAGTCTTACGTGCGGCTTAACCGTATTGAGCGCCAACACTTCGGATTGTTCGAGTTTGCCGTTGGCGTTCTTATCGAGCGTCTTGAACAGTTCCGCCTCCTTGGCGAATCCAGCCGCAACGACATTGCCGTCCTTATCTTTGTACCTCGCTTGAATCGCGGCAAACACCGAAGCTGCATCGGCTGTGGGGCCAAGCAACACAGTCAGCGGAACTTGCGTTGTGGTGCGAAACGAACGAACCACGCGATTGCCGGCAGCGCGATTCGGTGTGCCGTTGATTTCAGCCGGCATCAACAAGTCGTTGTCGTCCGCATCGCGGCTCTTGAGGCGTTCGGCGGCTCCGGCGATTTCGTCCGCAGACAGCTCGCCATCGTCGTTCTTGTCGAGCAACTTTCGCACATCGGCTTGCCCATTGCGGGGGTAGAACCCGCCATTGAACACCACAACTCCACCGGCGAATCCACTGCGGTAATTCGCCGTCGAGCCGCTAAGCATGAAGGACGGACCCTGGAAATACATGGCCAAGAACTGACGCACTTCGACACGATCAACGATCTTGTTGCCGTTTGTATCCAACCCGGTCACGTATTTCGCTCGTTGTTCGTCGTTGATGATGCGAATCCGACCCATCGTGAACCGAGTCGAACTCAGAGCTTCGTCCCACGTTGGCTTACCGTCTTTGTCCTTGTCGGCGGCAGCCAACAACTCGTCAACCAATGATTCGCGAGCGGTACGAAACGGTTTGCCGTCGACGGTCATGGATGTTTCGACGACCAGCGGTCCGCCGGGATTCAAGAGGATGAAACGTTCCGTGGCATCGTTGACATCGACGTCCGTGCGAACTTTTTGAGCGGCAGGAATGTAGACTCGCTGCGCGGCTGCTTGAACGGCGATTTTTTGCAATGCTTGCTGTTTGGCAGCGAGATCCTTACGAGCCTTTTCCAGCTTCGCCTTGGCCGCGTCGACTTTTTTGAGGGCTTCGGCTTTTTCCGCGTCGCCATCGGCCGCTTCGGCAGCCTTCTGAACATCCTGGAGATCTTTGGTGAGATCCGTGACGGCTTTTCGCGCTGCCGCGTATTCCTGCGACGCCTTTTGCTGAGCTTCCAGAGTCTTCTTGTCGACTCCCTGAACCTGAACGACCGCCCGCACATTGGCCACGGCTTTCACCGCTTGGACTTGGACCTTGAGTTGAACCGCTTTGTCGGCGGGGACGGCCTTGATCACCTTGATGTTGGGCGCGACCGGCTGTGGGTCGTCCGCAATCGCTGCCGCACAAAGCAACAGCACGCAGGAAACGGACAATTGAGCGCGAATCATCATGTTGGCTCCGAATGCGAAAAGAGTGCGAACCGTCTGACTGTTGTGTGCAAGACGCGGTTGACTCTACCAACCTCACAGGCGGCTGTGAAATCCAGATGGGATTCTCAGGACTCGTTCGGACCTGGAGTGACATGATGCCGGCGATCATCGTTCAATCGCCTTCCCATCAGTCGGTTTCGTCCGGAATCATCGTTCGTGACGAGCACTTCCAAGGTAGAAGCCGGGATGCGCTGGCTGATTGTAAGAGACGTTTTGCCACGCCACGCTCAATCGATACACATGATCGTGCATCAGCGTGACCAGTCGGTGTTTGGTCGGAATCGTTGTTGTGAAGATCCGCAGCTCTTTGCCCAGAATGTCAGCACACAAACAAGGATTCGAGGATTCGACCCCGACCGAGCGGCTCAGTTTGACGGAGTTCGTCAGCATTGACGGCTGCAGTGACATTCACGACGCAGCAAATGAGTGCGTATCGCATTGCCGCGTTCCTGGAGGACCTTCTTGACGTAGCGGGTCATTTCCGCAGGACTGCGTCGAGCCAATCCAGCCCGCAGCCAACCCCACGTGCGAGACACAATGTCGCGAGTCGTTCCGGGGATTGCACGCATTTCATCGGGCGACAAAATCACGGCGCGATTTTTATTGCCGTGACTTTCCCGTCGGCATCGACGCTAAAGATCGACTTTGCACGCGGATCGACGACCAACAGCGCATCCCCGTTCCAGCCCAGCCCGACGGGGTTCTTGAAAGGCTCGCCGCTGACCCACTTGGTGGCTTTGCCTTCCAGGTCAACTCGCCAAAGTGCCTTGGCGTAGCTGTCGCTTACGATGAACTGGCCGTCTTTGGCGATAACGACGTTGTGCGGAAAATCGAAGGCCATCCCTTTCACCAACGGCTCGACTTTACCATCGACCACTTTCACCAACTGACCTTTGCGAGCCGACGTGGACAACGCCCAGAGCTGGTCGTCCTTGTCGAACACGAGTCCTCGGCAGCCGGCGAATTGCGCGACTTCCGTGGGTTCGCCCCCCGCCGCCGACACCTTCCAAATCCGTTGCAATTCCAAGTCCGACACGTACAGCGAACCATCCTTGTGGACGGCGATTGACATCGGAATGCCGATGCGACCCTTGGTGAGCGGCACCGGCTTTCCATCGGCATCGAAGCGGTAGACTTCGCGCGTGGCGGAATCACCCGCCAGCAACTGACCGTTGTTGTCGATCGCCACGCATCGCACCGCGTTTAACCGAGTTCGAAACTGCTTCGACGCCTGGAAATAGATCGATGCCTTGCCGCCCGATACTTTCCAGATGCCGGGCAGTTTGCGATCGGCGATGAACAGCGTGCCGTCCTTGGTTGCCGCCACATCGAGCGGATACTGCAACTCGGCCGCACCGGTCGCATGGATCGACGTCGCCAAGAACAACAACGCCACGACGCTACGCACGCGGTTCAGTCCCACCACCATTGAATGTCTTTCGAATCTTGCTTTTTCTGAAACGATTGTTTGCCCAGCGATGCCAGCACGCCGTCTTTCGCGTCGAGTACCCGCAGGCTGTTGACCGTGTTGACCGCGTTGATCGTGACGCCCCCGCTGATCAACCCAATCACCGTGCGACCACCAACCACCTTCGAATTGAAGATTGAGTTGGTGTGCTTCGGGACGGTGCCTTTGGGAATCGGAGCCATCACGGGGTCGAGAAACAAGGACATCCCCCAACCGACTCGTTGCGGCAGTTTTTCTTTTTGCAGCAAGGCCGAGAGGACCGCCAGATCAAACAGGTTTTGCAACTGCGCGAACACCGGCACGGCCTCGACGAGGTCTGGAAATTTCTCGGTGAAGTTCTGTGCGAACTTCTGCGTGCTGACTTGCGTGAACGCGGCGTTCTGAATTTGGCCGTTTGCGTTGGGAATTTCCTCTTGAGACAACAACTGGGCTCGCTGGCCGGCAAACTGGTACGCATTGCCGTCCACGCTCTTTTGAAACGCCTCGTACAGCGGGCTGAACCACCAACGCTGCATGCTGTTCGTGCCTGGTCGCGTCAGTGCCAGGGAACTGGCGAGTCCGCGAACACGCGGCATGTCCAGGCCGAGCGAAATTCGTTTCATGCGAATGTCCGCCTCGACCATCACTTCGGCGAAATTCGAATCCTCGGGAACGCCGAACACTCGGATGTCTTGCAGCCCCAAGATGTCCGCCATCACCTTGTAGCGCGCGCGCGCCACCGAAGCTCGCGTCGCTCCCGTATTTGTCTGGATGTACTGCTGCAACTGAGCAATTCGCTGCTGGACCGGATCGATCGAGCAACCGATGACTTGATTATTTCGTGCGACTCGCAACGCCACGATCAAGTCGTCCAGCCGCAACGGCGATCGCCCGGACTTGACGCCGACGATGCGTCCCGTGGCATCCGGCGCGAAGCCTTCTGCCGGGCCGGCGATCACGAGGTCATTCGTTTCCGGATAGACGAAGACGTAATCGATCCGCTGCAAGCCGGCGAGAAACACGATGTCGAGCGGCAGTTTCTTTTTATCGCGAGAGTATGCCTTGCAAACTTCTTCAAGCTGGACCAGCGAGACTTTCCGCAAAGCGATGGGCTTGTTGAGATCGCTGGGGAGCGCCTTCTTCGCGGCCTCTTCCAAGCGTTTCTGGGTCAGTGCGGAAGATCGCCCGGTGTCGAATTTGGGGGTGACGACTCCATTGGCATCGATGACCACACCGCCGCCGCCCTGGTTGCCGCCCCCTTGATTTCCACCACCCTGATTCCCGCCGCCCGGGTTACCACCACCGAAATTC
>JAQBZS010000040.1 GCA_027622115.1 Planctomycetota bacterium
CAGCAACAGCACATCGACCCGCAGCGGCTGTTCTCCAACCGAAACCTCTTCTTCGACGTCGTAACCCGAGCCCATGCCGAATCGCAGCAGTCGAACCAAGAACGGATGCCACCATGTGCGAACCTTCCCCGCCCGGTTGGATTTCCTGGAACGCGTTGTCTTCCGTTTCGGCATGGGATGCACTCCTGGATCGGCCGACAGGAAGCACGCACAAACAACGTCATGGGGGGATTCACTCGCGTTGACGCGAATTGTGCAGGTATCGCGACCGCTTCATCCCAATTCGACTGGCGGCGAAATCCAATTCGAGACGGCCTTTTCAACGGGCCAAGCGAACATGCAGCGATTGATCCGCCAGCGGGCAATTCGGCGAAACGGGCGCTGCCACCACCGCGAGCCTCGTTGGGACAATCGTTGGTAAAACTTGAAGCGTTCCACCAAGCGATACTTCTCGGCCGACACCCACGGGCCGGTCGAGTCGACAAAATCGAAGTCCGACCATTCCTCCAAATCGCACGGCAGTGAAAAGCCGGCATTCACGGCTTCCTGCGTGATCTCGGTCCCTGGGTAAGCGCGGAAGTAGAAGATGGGCGTATCGAATTTGGGGCTCATTTCGCCGAGACGTTTGGCGACGTCCAACGAAGCCGCAACGCTCTCATCGGTTTCACCGGGAAACCCCACAATAAACGGGAAATGCACCGCGACATCGAACTTCTTACAGCGTTCGGCCGCAAAGAAGACGTGCTCCAGTTTGATGTCTTTCTTGATGCGGTCCATCATCTCTTGCGAACCGGATTCGACCCCCACCAACACTCGCCGCAATCCAGACTGCTTGCACTTCGCAAACACGTCTTCCGTCATTCGAAAGCATTGATCGGCCCGCATCGTTGCCGCCCAAGTGATGGGGAGTTTCCGCGAGATGAATTCGTCGGCGATGGCTTCGACACGGTTGCTGTACGTGAAGAACGTCTCGTCCTGGAAATTGAGGTCGTCGAATTGAAACCGCTTCCAGAGCGATTCGATTTCTTCGCCCATCCTCGCTGGATCGATGCCTTCCCAGCGACGGTTGTAGACGAATGGGTCGGCACAAAACGCGCAGCGGAAGTGACAGCCCTGCGACGAGATGTAATCCAGTTGCCGCCGTCCCTTGAGTTTGAAGTACCGTTCCACATCGATCAGGTCGTAGTTGTGCGGTCGAAATGACTGGAACCCTTGCATTTCGCGTGGCGGATTCAGCCGCGGTTTGTTGTCGGGTTGACGAAACGTGCATCCGGCGCAGCCCTCCAGCGAAGCTCCAGCGATTAGTCGTTCGACAATCTCGGAGAACGTGGCTTCGCCTTGACCCTGTACGGTGACATCGACGGCGGGATGTTCCAAACATTCAACGCCGAACATGGAGGGATGCCAGCCGCCCCACACGATGGGGAGGTCCGGGCGATGCTCTTTGGCGGCCGCCGAGAGCGTTGCGGCGTCACGAATCGGGGCACCCGTCAACACGGTGACCCCCAAACACAGGGCGTCTTTCAATTCGGCAAGCACGCGAGAAACGGGGTCTTTTTCAAGGCGCGCGTCAATAATGACCACGTCAAATCGGCTCGGATCGAGCTGAGACGCGACAGTCACCAGCGAAAGCGGCATCGTAAAAAACACCGATTTCGGGTTGTAAAGCACAATCTTCCGCCGCTGGGTTGCGGTGTGCTGAAGGGGCGGAGAAACGGCGAGTTGGCTGGCCATCGATCGGATGCTTTCCATGAAATCGAGGGTGCAGTGTGTCGTGCGTTTGCAGCATGTCAAGGCGAGCGTCGGCACGGGTTAGGTCACTTGGTCATGACGATGCTAAAGATTTCCGAGTTCGGTTCAGGGTTCCCCGTTTGCCCGCCTCATTGGGCACCGATATAACTGCCCGCCGCTCGTCTCGGACGATCGACCCATTGTCAGAACTTCGCTTCAAGGACGAATCCAATGGATGTCCTGCTCGCCCATGCATTCTTTCTAAAGAATGACGCCAAGCAGACCAAGAAGATGAAGCCGTATCCTCCGCTGGGCACGCTGTATGCGGCCAGCCATTTGAGGAAGCACGGCCACGACGTCCAGTTGTTCGACGCCATGTTGTCCGACGGCGAACACGAGTTTCAGGCGCTACTCGAACAATTCCGCCCGTCTGTCGTCGCGTTTTATGAGGACCAGTTCAACTGGCTCAACAAGATGTGCTTGCAGCACACGCGAGACGCCGTCGGCCGCATGACACAGATGGCTCGCGAACAGGGCTGTACCGTCATTGCTGCGGGGGCTGACGTGACGGACCACGCGGAAGTTTATCTTGAGCATGGTGTCCATTACGCGCTGATTGGCGAGGCCGATCACACACTGTGTGAATTGGTCAATCAGCTTCAAACTCACGGTATTGGTTTGAACGGATCACCGATTGCCGGCGTCTGCACAGCCGCATCGTTGGATTCTTCCACCACACTCACGGTTCGCCGCGAACCCGAGCGAAATCCAGATGTATTCCCGCTTCCCGCGTGGGAGTTGGTGGACGCGGAGAAGTATCGCGGAGCCTGGGTGGACGCCCACGGTTTTTTTAGCTTGAACATGGTGACGACTCGCGGCTGCCCGTTTCACTGCAACTGGTGCGCGAAACCAATTTGGGGCCAGCGCTATGCCATGCGGTCGCCGAAGGATGTGGCCGAAGAAATGGCGCTCGTCAAACGCATCATCCAACCGGACCACATCTGGTTCGCCGACGACATCTTCGGATTGCAGCCCAAGTGGGTCGTGGAATTCGCCGAAGAGGTCGACGCTCGCGACGCGCGCATCCCGTTCATGATGCAATCCAGAATCGCCCTGATGACCGAGGAAGCCGTTGACGCACTCGCTCGCGCCGGTTGTGCAGAAGTCTGGATGGGAGCCGAAAGCGGCAGCCAGCAAATCCTCGACGCCATGCACAAGGGCATCCAAGTCGAACAAATCGGCGAAGCTCGCCAGCGATTGAAGAAGGCGGGGATTCGAGCCTGCTTCTTCATTCAATTTGGATATCCCGGCGAGACTCTTGAAGACATCCTGGCCACCGTCGAGCTTGTCCGCGAGTTGTTGCCCGACGATGTGGGAGTCAGCGTCAGTTATCCGTTGCCCGGCACGCGCTTCCATGAAATGGTGCAATCAGAGATCGATCAGAAAGACCATTGGGCAGACAGCAACGACTTGGAAATGATGTTCCAAGGCACCTACGAATCACCGTTCTATCGCCGCTTGCACGACTTGATTCATCGTGAACTGGAAGTCCGCCGTGCGATCGCTGCGGGCGACCCATCGCCCGAACTCATGGACCAGTTGAGCAACTTGTGCAAGGACTGGTTTGAACTTGGACAATTAGAAGAAGAACATCGAAATCACAGTCCAACGGAACTCGCAACGTACGAACCACTGCTGGTCGCCCCCGATCTCAGCAAACGCTGGAATTGATCGTCATCCATGACCGATATTCTGCTCGCTCACGGCTACTTCTTGTTCGAGGATGAGAAGGAACAACAGATCATGAAGCCGTATCCGCCGCTGGGGCTGCTCTACCTGTCGGCGTGGCTAAAGCAGTCCGGTTTCGATGTGGAAATCTTTGATACGACTTTCCGCACGCGTTCGGAACTGGAAGCCCGACTGCAAGCCGACACCGGAATTCTGGGTCTCTACACCAACCTCACGACCCGTCGTTCGATCCTGAATATCGTGGACTCCGCGAAACAGAGCGGCTGGACGGTGATTCTCGGCGGACCGGAATCGGCAAATTACCCGCAGGAATATCTGGCTCGCGGCGCGGACGTCATCGTGATTGGCGAAGGAGAATCCACGACGACCGAACTGTTGCCGGCGATCAAGGCCCACGGCGTTCATCGTTTGCACGACGTTCGCGGTATCGCCTTTCAAGACGAATCCGGTCAGGTCGTGCGGACTCCCGACCGCGAGAAAATTGCGGACTTGGACAGCATCCCTTGGCCGGATCGAGAGAGCATCGACTTGCAGCAATACATCGATGTGTGGCGGCGGCACCACAATTCGGGAAGCGTGAATCTCATCACCGCTCGAGGATGTCCGTACAAGTGCCGTTGGTGTTCGCATGCCGTGTTTGGATTCACGCATCGCCGCCGCAGCGTGTTGAACTGCGCGGACGAAGTGGAACACATCCGCGATCGGTATCATCCCGATCAAGTCTGGTATGCCGATGACGTGTTCACGATCAATCATCGCTGGCTGTTCGATTACGCCCGTGAATTGAAGCGGCGGCAAATCCATTTGCCGTTCGAAACCATTTCACGAGCCGACCGGATGATGGATGACAACGTGCTGCAAACGCTCGCGGAAATGGGCTGTTATCGCGTGTGGATCGGTTCGGAAAGCGGCAGCCAGCGGATCTTGGATCGCATGGAACGCGGCGTGACAGTGGAACAAGTGCAATGGGCTTGTTCGGCCGCTCGACGCCACGGGATTCAGGTCGGCATGTTCTTGATGTGGGGCTATGACGGCGAAACGCTTGACGACATGGAAGCGACGGTCGAGCACGTCAAAGCCTGCAACCCCGATACGTTTTTCACCACGGTGGCCTATCCGATCAAGAACACGAAGTACTTCGAGGACGTCAGCGATACGGTTCGCCTTGACCGCGAGTGGGACGACGCCACGGACCGCGACTACAAGGTTGATACACAACAGTCGCAAGATTGCTACCGGCATGCGGACCGATGGTTGAATTCCGCGGTGAAAGCGGATCGCGAACTTGACCCGCAGGTGGCCGCCCGAATGGCGATTGAGGCCCAAACCGCTCGAAGCGCCGTGTTGGAATCGTGGTCGCACGCATGACTTTGCTCATCGACAACCCATTTGATGAACTGGCCACCGACTACGACGCCAGCTTTACGAACACGCTCATCGGACGATTGATGCGTCAGGCTGTGTGGCAAATCCTCGATCGATGCTTTCCTTGCCCGTCGCGGATTCTGGAATTGAATTGCGGAACCGGTGAAGACGCAGTTCAACTCGCACGCAACGGGCATCGCGTCCTGGCCACCGACGTTTCCGCGTCAATGATCGACAGGGCTCGCTGCAAGGCGACCGCTGCCGGAGTTGCGGACTTGATTACATTCCGGCAACTTGCGATCGAGTCGCTCGATCAACTCGACCAACCGCACGCACTGGATCGATCGAGCGGACCTGAATCGTGCGATCCGTGCGAAATCCCATTCGATGGCGTGCTCTCGAATTTTGGCGGACTCAACTGTGCTGGCGATCTGATGCAGGTCAGCCGGCAGTTGGGGCAGCTTGTCGCGCCGCGAGCCACCGTCGTGTTGTGCGTGATGGGGCCGCTCGTCCCCTGGGAATGGGCGTATTATCTTGCGCGATTGAGTCCCAGTCGAGCATTCCGCCGGCTGAAACGCGGCGGCTGTTCTTGGCGAGGACTCGTGATTCGGTATCCATCAATTCGGCGCTTCAAGTCGTGCTTCCACGCCGAATTCGCAACACGACGGGTCAGCGCCCTCGGAGCGCTCGTTCCGCCGCCGTATCTCGAAGCATGGGCTCAACGGTTTCCAAGTATCGTTGGATTCTTGAATCGGCTGGAACGAAAGATCGAATCGTGGCCGCTGCTGCCTTCGTTGGCGGACCATTACGTGATTGAAATGATTCGCAAATGAACGAATCCACCTGGCGATTCGCCTGCCCCGAATGCAAACAACCGTTGAGCCAAGAGCCCTCCGAGACAGCCCGGTTGCACTGCGCCGGTTGCGGCGAAGGCTATGCGAAGGAAGATGGCATCTGGCGATTCATCACCGAGCCGCGACTCGAACCCTTTCACCGGTTCCTGGGCGATTACGTCAACATTCGGCTCGCGGAAGGACGCGGATCGGACTCGGCCGATTACTATTTGAAACTGCCGGACTGCGATCCCCGGCACCCCATCGCCTGGCAGTGGCAATTGCGGCAAAAGACGTTTGCCCGGTTCCGTTCCAAAGTTCTCCCCGAATTGCCGAATTCGGCGAAACTGCTGGATGTGGGGGCCGGTGTGGGGTGGTTCAGCCACAGGCTCGGTCAAGACGGCTGTGAAATGTGTGCCGTCGATGTGTGCGTCGATGACAAGGACGGCTTGGCGGCCGCGCGGCACTACCAACCAGACTGGCCGCGAGTACAAGCGGAATTCGACCGATTGCCGTTCGCCGACGCGTCCGTCGATGGCGTGGTGTTCAATGCCAGCTTCCATTACAGCACGGACCCCGTGACGACACTCTGCGAATCAATGCGAGTGCTCCGTGACGGCGGTGTAATCGTCATCCTGGAGTCACCCATTTATCGCCACGAGCATTCCGGCCGACAAATGGTCGAACAACGTCACCAGGATTTTGCTCGGCGATTCGGCACACGATCGGATTCACTGGACAGTATTCAGTTTCTGACGTGGAGCGGACTTCAAGTCCTTGCTTCGCAACTGAATTTGACTTGGCGGATCGATAAGCCCTGGTACGGGTGGCGATGGGCGGCCCGGCCCTGGAAGGCCAAGTTGATGCGTCGAAGAGAACCATCCCAATTTGCGATCTTGACCGCGTGCGTAAACGTCAAGCATTCCGATTGATTCGCCGGTATCCAAGTACATCCCAGTGGGCCTCTCGACTGAAGAGCGTGTAGCGGGCCTCTCGGCTGACGAGCTGGTTAAGCTAAACGACCGAGTCTTAAATAACTTTCTCGGTGTCGAACCTGTCAGGCCGTTTGCCGGCGGTTCGAGGCGTTGTTTCCACCACTGCAACACTTTGATACCGTTTCCTGCCTTGACAACGATTGCACATTTTTGACGGGATTGACGATGGCGGCGGACCTCACTCACCAGGTGGAACAACATTTCCAACAAGTTGGCGACCTCCTCGTCCAAGGCAGTCAATTGGCCGCGTCCTTCCCCGATGAGTTTTCGTGGATCGGATTGGAAACGAAGATCCAGCAATACGTCTCGGAATCGAGCGACGTGTTATTGGATGCACAGGATGTCGGTTCCCTCGCGCGTTTATTGGCCACTTCGTATCAACGGATTCAGAATCGGACGTCGAACCACAAGGTTGCCTGTTTGGGACCGCCGGGTAGCTACACTTACAAGGCGGCCAAGAAGAAACTGGGCGGCCTTGAAATCCTAACGCAAGACACCGCCGGCGAAGTGTTTGAATTACTGGCCAACGAAGAAGTGCGTTATGGCGTCGTCGCCATCGAAAACGCGATCCAAGGCTTAGTCGGCGAAAACATCGACGAACTCGTCGACTATGGGTTCACGATTGTGGCGGAAGTGCGAATCCAGATCGAACACGCGTTACTGGCGAATCGAACGTTGCAGGATGTCGAGACCGTTTACAGCCATTGGCAAGCGTTGAGGCAATGTCAACGAGCGCTGAATCAACTCAAACAGCGGTCAGGAACGAAGATTAAGCTGGTTGAGGTCGAAAGCACTTCCCGCGCCGCCAAGCTGGCCGAGGAAGACGCTTCGGGAAAGACTGCGGCGATTGCCAGCCGCATTGCCGCCGAGGGACGATCTCTGAACGTACTCATGGACAACATCGAAGATGTTCCCAACAACGTCACGCGTTTTTTTGTCATCGCGAAGCATGCCCCTGAAGCCGTGGAACTGGGCAACGTCAAGTGTCGCACATCAATCAACTTCAAGCTTCGCCACGTTCCCGGCGCGTTGTGCCACGCACTCAACCTGCTCCAGGATGTGAATCTTACACTGATCCAGTCGCGGCCCGAGTCTGATCATTGGTCTTACAGTTTTTTTGCGGAATTCGACGGTCACGCGCAAGACGAATCGGTCAAGAAGTGCCTCGCCGAACTTGAGGAGTATTGCGGTGGGAAAGAGGCCGTACGTTTCTTTGGTTCGTATCCAATCGATGAAGACCCCACGAGATAGCACGCGCTCATTGCGATCGTGACGAACCGCCATCAATTCCGGGAAGGTGCAAATGAGTATTCGAACGATTGCCATCACTGTTGCTTTTGCCGTGTTGCTACCGATTTCCTGCACCGTCGAGGCGCAAGAGAAATACGCGTCGCATGCTCCGCTGCGACTGAATCCGCCGCCGTCGAAACGGCCGATGAGTGACGCGCCGGCGCGATTTGTCGCAGCGTCCAAAGGCAAGGATTCGAATGACGGCAGTCAAGACTCGCCGTGGAAGACGATCGGCCACGCGATGAAACAACTGAAGGCCGGGGATACGCTGTACCTGCGAGCTGGTTCTTACTTCGAAAACGTCTACGTCAGCCTGGTCGGCACGCCGCTGAAACCGATCGTGATTCGTTCGTTTCCGGGCGAACAGGCCGTGATCGACGGCGGGATTCCCGAATTGCAATTGTCGGCTGAATCGGCCTGGGAGCCTGTCGGAAACGGAGTCGATGGGGAGTATCGCTCGACGAAATCCTTTCCGAATCTCCGCGATGTTGTCGGTGCGTTCGGCGACAGCGACATCGGGTTGCAGACCTATTGGCACTTAAAAGACCTTCGCTCGCCACACGAATTGTCCGCGCCGGGCGAAGGCGGCGATGTGCGGGAGCAGTACTGTGGACCGGGGATCTACTATGATCGGCAAACAAGCCGAATTCACGTGCGGTTGGCCCATACGACATTCAAGCACTTTGAGAACTATCGCGGAGAAAAAGATCCCAGGAAGCTGCCTTTGGTGATCGCGCCGTTCCGATCCATTCCGCTGTGGGTCGATCAAGCGAAGCACGTGAAGTTCCAAGATCTGGTCGTGCGCGGTGGAGGCTATTACACGACCAAAGTCTCATATGGAGTCGACGTTGATTTCGACAATGTGACGATTCGCGGCGGAACCTATTGCATGTACACGGCGAATACCGGTCCATTTCGGTTTCACCGTTCGGCCATGTACGGCAACGCGCCGCCGTGGTCGTTTCGAGGTGACGGGTCACTGCGGGCTCGCCCAGGACGCCCCACACGCGACATCGCACGGCTTACATGTCACGCGTTGTGGATCACCGACACCGGTCGCGAGTTTTCCGTCTATGCGTTTCCGATGAACGACGATTGGGAAGTGTCGTACAGCGAATTTACGGACAGCCACGACGGACTGTATCTGGGTGGTGTCGGCGTGAAGTTTCATCACAACCTGGTCGATTTCTTCCAGGACGACGGGATTTACTTGAGTCAGATGTATCCAAGGCATCTGTACCACGGCAGTGGAGCGCACATCGAGATCTACGAGAATCTCTTTACACGATCGTTAACCCCGTTGGCATTCGGTGGATTGGAAGACACCGGCGACGACATCTACATTTACCGGAATGTGTTCGACCTTCGTGGCGGCGTGAATTACGGGCGACCCAGCCAGCAGAACCCGGATGTCAAACCCTACCCCACGAATCGGGCGCTGTCCGATCATGGCGGACCACCGTGGCCGAAGATGTCGATTTATCACAACACGTTTGTAACTCTTGGCGGCCCGATCGATTTAGGCACCATGGGGCACGTCAAAGCCGGTTATCCGCGAGCCGTGTTCAACAATATCTTTTTCAATTTCAAAGGTCTGAGTCCGGTGCGACCACCGGCTCATGAACTTGGACGGTCGGACGGCAACGTGTTCTGGAGCCCGACCGGTCAGAAGCTCGCGGCGACGTATTTCGACCGCTACCGGAAATCGCCGGCGTTCGTGCAAAGCAAGGCCGTCTATCCTGCTGGGTTCACGGCGAATTCTGTTGCCGCCGATCCGCGTTTCTTGAAAGTGTCGCCGGATTGGCCGGAAGTGTTGGACTTGCGACTGCATGCTCAAAGTCCGGCTGTGAATGCGGGAATCCTATTGCCAGCTGCATGGCCGGACTCGCGCCGTGGGTTGGATTCCGGACGTCCGGATATCGGAGTGTTTCCACTGGGAAGCAAGCCCATTGCGGTTGGCCGCAGTGCGATCGAGTGAGCTTCGATGTCGCATGGAGTTTCCAGCGAACGACTGTCCGCGAGGTGTGGTTTGTCGAATGTGGCAAAACGATCAGATTCACGCGTTGTCACATGTTCAAGGCCCCGGCACCAGAGCTTTCCAATTTGGTTCGTCGAACGTAACCTGTATCCATCCTTCGACTTTGGCCGTTATCCTCCTGCGTTTCGATCAGAAACGGAATAAATGACTAAGACTGTGTTGCACATTGATAACAGCCCGGTCTTTCGAGAGTCGTTCAAGCACATCCTGCAACGAAGTGGACTGGCGGTGTTGAGTTGTCGCGATGGCGAGGATGCTCAATTGAAGACGGTGGATCGTCAATTCGCCGCCGTCATTTCGGATAGCTCCGGAATTGATTTCGTGCCGCAAATGCGATGCAAAGTTCCGGTGATTTTGGTGACTGGTTCGACGGAAAAACATGCCAAAAGATCCTTGGGGTTTGTGCCGTCTGCAATCGTCAACAAATCAAATCATCGATGGAGCGAAGAAATTGCGGAGTTGCTTGAGGTTACCGATGAAGAGTTTCACTGGCGTGACACACTCATTGAAGCGTATCGGAATTGTTGGCTTCAACACGCACAAAGGAATCGTCCATTTCGCGTCGCGCTGGCAATCTCCCACGGCTATTTGGAGCGAATTGCCCGACGCGCAACCGTTCGGATTACGGACCCAGTGCGTGAATTCCTTAACCGTCAATTGCAGTTCGGTGATTGTGACAGCGTCAATATTGAGAACGAAGCGGCCGAACTCGGACTTCCGGTCTGCGATCCGGAAGAGAGAGTCCTGGAAATTAACGCGAACTTCGGAGTCGTAGATTCGGTTGACGACCGCGAGGCTCGAGTCATCCTACTTGATGGGAACGACCAACATCTGCTTGATGATTTCGTCGCGCCACTCAATTGGCTTCCCCTTGCCTATCGCGATTCGGGTACAGGCGTCGCATGGATCGAACGCGTCTACGATTCTGGCGTAAAAGGTCGCTTCGAACCCGCTAGTGCTCTTAACCAACATGAACAGTCTATCGATTCGACTATTGCCCGTCGGGCAAAGTGACTGCGTTCTCATCCGCTTTCCCGACGACAGTTGGGGGCTGATTGATTGCGGATCCGGTAATTCCGCGACCAGCAGCCTTACCCCTTACCGAATTCGGACCGCCAGTTTCCCGAAAGCTTGCGACATGCACTAAAACACGTGGGTCGCAGCGACATCTATGAAGATAAGGGAACTCAGCTGAGTTGCTGTCTCGACAACATTATCGAGGTCGATTCCAGTGGAAGCATTCGGCACCATTCGAAACCGAAGTCGTGCGATCAACGTCGGAAGTGAGGACGACGGCTTGAGTTCTCCATAAGGAATCCGCAATCGAACGGTATTTGCCTCGAATCACTTCACGTTCCAGAGCAACGTGCCTTCCACGTTCTTATCGAGTTCCTTTTTCAGCTGAGCGATACCGAGCGCCCAAGAAACGCCGGCTTCCTTGGTGTGGGTGAGCGTGTTGATCCCCACGACCACGCCGTTTTCCAGAATCAGTGGGCCGCCGGAGTTGCCCGGGCTGATTTCCGCGTCATGTTGGACCCAAGCGCGGCCTTCCTTCTCGACACTCATGCGGCTGACTTGTCCGCCGGTCAACACGAACTCGAAGTCGCGGGGCTTGAATTGTCGTTCCAGCTTGCCGGCACTCGCGGTTTGTTGCACCGCCTTGGTCCAGGCCAATTCTTCGTCCGAAAGCGGTGCCTCGGCAGCGCCCGGAAACCCGCAGCCATACACCTTTGACGCACGTGGAATCTCGTCGCGCCCGGAGAGTTGAAACACGGGCAAGTTTTCGGCATCGATCTTGAGAATCGCCAGGTCGTGGTCGTCACTGACGTACTCGACGTCCGCGCGATACTTCGCGTCCTTGCCAAAGAACACCCACAACCGTGGTCGTACCTCAAAGCCTTGTTTCTCGAAACGATCCAACAGCAAGCGGTTGCTCTTGAGCTTGGTCATGGGTTCCACGACATGTTTGTTGGTGACCAGATATCCGTTTGCGGTGACCGCGAAACATGTTCCGGTTCCTAATTGTCGTTCCGCTTTGGTGCCATCAGGTGCGGTGACATCCGCGCCGGCAACGACGAGACCCAGTGCTTGGCTGATTCGCTGTTCGTCACTCGCCGCTGCCACAACTTGCCGGCTGCTTCGCGGCCAAAACACAACTGCCATCAGCAACAGCAAGCAGGCTCCATAGCCGACACCAACTCGCACCAGTCGCTGGCGATCACGCGGCAGGATTTGAGTGTGCAATTCCGCCAATTCTTCAGCGTTGTCGACGAGGGATTGTGCTGCTTCGTGGACTCGCGCAAGTGCTTGCGGATCAGCCGAGTCGTCGTTTGGTCGGTTCTCCACGTAGTTGGAAGCCAAGCGGACTTTTAGACCGCGCATCTCGACGTCCAGCGATCGATTCGATCCGTCCGCCGCCTTGACGCTCTTGATGCGATCATCCATTTCCGCGATCTGCCGGCGTAAGGATTCATCGCCGGTTTCGTGCGCACAAATCCAATCGCTCAGGGCGACACGAGCATCCATCAACGACCGTCGCAACGATCGCTCGCGCCATTTGGCAGCCGACGCGCCGGCCAAGTGCTTGGCGTGGCGCACGGTGTCCGAGTAGCAGTCGCTAATTGCGGCCATCCATTTCGCCGGTTTTGATGGGACGGCGTCGGGAAACGGAGGCGGAACGGCGGTCGTAGAATCGCCGGTTTCGGAAGCCGTGGACTCAGTGCTTTCGAATTCGATTTCGCCGTGCTCGATCGCGCTGCGCGCGGATTCTGCTTCTTGCGAGCGTTCCGATTGTTCCGCTGCGTTCAAGTCATCATCAAGTTCTTGCGACGCAATGGATTCATCAAGTTCGTCCACAGCGGTCAGCGGCGGAGGGCCGGATTGATCTGCGGATTGTGAAGATGACTCGACCGACGCTTCGGCTTCCTCGGTGGGACTTGTCTCGTCTTGGCGAGGAAACAATTCGCCGATCGTCGACGCTTCCCGCCAGTCGTCAAAGCTCTCGTTCCAAACCAGATCCGCTGGAAGCAATTCGCCGGAGCCCGCGAGTTCCCGTAGCTCGTTCATTGTGACCGGACCCGTATTCCGACCGTCTCGACCGTAGTACCACTCGACCATTATTGACTTCTCCGGATTGAGACCCTGATGAATCTCAAGTCAGCCACGTCATTAAACGCTGCCGCTCAAGAGTTCTCGGGCATCCGTGACGTGACCGGTGACGGCTGCTGCGGCCACCATCGCGGGGCTCATCAAGAGCGTGCGACCCGTGGGGCTGCCTTGTCGACCTTTGAAGTTGCGGTTGCTCGACGACGCGCAGATTTCTCGACCTTGCAGCTTGTCCGGATTCATCGCCAAGCACATCGAACAACCGGCCGAGCGCCAATCGAAACCGGCATCGCGAAAGATCTGATCGAGACCTTCCGCTTCCGCTTGCATCAGCACTTGCTGCGATCCGGGCACGACGAACGTTCGCACGTGGCTCGCGACCTTGCGACCCTTGGCCACGCGAGCCGCTTCTCGGAGATCCGAGATTCGGCCGTTCGTACACGAGCCGATAAACGCCACGTCGATCTTGACTCCTGCGATCGCCTGTTCGGCATTGATCTCCATGAATGCGAGTGCCTCTTCCACGCCCGCTTGTTCTTCGGCCGGGAATTGGGCGACTGCTGGGATCTTCTCGTGGATGCCCACCGATTGGCCGGGGTTGATGCCCCATGTCACCGTCGGTTCGATGTCGGTCGCGTCGAAAGTGACCTCGTCATCGAACTCGGCATCGGAGACCGATGCGAGACTCAGCCACCATGCCGACGCGGTTGCGAACTCATCGCCTTGGGGAGCGAACGGCCGGTCGCGAAGATACTCGACCGTGGTTTGGTCGGGGTTGATGTAACCGCAGCGAGCGCCGCCTTCGATGCTCATGTTGCAGACCGTCATGCGCTCTTCCATCGACATGTTGTCGAACGTGGTGCCGGCAAATTCGTAGGCGAAGCCGACTCCGCCCTGCACGCCCAGTTTGCGGATGATGAACAGGATCACGTCCTTGGCATACACGCCCTGTTTGAGTTCGCCGTTCACGACAACTCGCCGCACTTTGGGCCGAGCCAAAAACATCGTTTGCGTGGCCAAAACATGAGCAACCTGGCTGGTGCCGATTCCCATTGCGATGCCGCCGAAGGCTCCATGCGTGCTGGTATGGCTGTCGCCGCAGACGATCGTCATGCCGGGTTGAGTGAGACCTTGTTCGGGGCCGACGATGTGCACCACGCCTTGGCGATTGTCGTCCAGGTTGAGCAGCGTAATGCCGAACTCGTCACAGTTGCGTTCGATGGCCGTCATCATTTGTTCGGCAAGCCCGTCGGCGAATGGGCGAGCTTGATTGCCGGTGGGAATGATGTGATCCACGGTGGCGATGGTCCGCCCGGGATAGGCCGTTTTTAGGCCGCGTTCGCGAAGCATTTGGAATGCTTGTGGGCTGGTGACTTCGTGGATCAGATGCAGTCCGATGAAGAGCTGAGTTTGGCCGGTCGGCATCGTGCGGACGGAATGCAGATCCCAAACTTTGTTGAACAGGTTGCGGCGATCGGACATGGTCGTTCATTCAGAAATCGGTGACTTGAAGAGCAGGAAATCTGCGGATTGATCGACCATCGTAGCCGAAGTGCGGCGCTTACAGCCATCGAATCGGATCCGACTCGGACTCGCTGGCCAGCACGCACAGCGTCGGAAATTGCCCCGCGAGTTTTTGGGCGAGCGACTCCATCGCCGGGCGTTCGGTTGCGTAATGACCCGGCAGAATCATGCCGATGCCGATCGTCCGGGCTTCGAGGCAAGCATGAAATCGAGCTTCCCCCGTCAGCAGGGTCTGACACCCCGCCGCAGCCGCGTCGTGCAAGAATTCGGCGGCTGATCCGCACGCGACTCCAAGTTTGTCGATGCGTTGTTCCGGATCGCCAACGTACTGCATGCCGGGCACGTCGAGCTTGTCCTGCACCGTTGCGGCGAGTTGAGCCAGCGTTGTGGGACTGGGAAGTGAGCCGAATCGACCGCCGCCAACAATCGCTGTGTCTGCGGCATCACCCGTCAGCTCGTCGGATGCGGGATCGGCGACCGGCCGCAGTGCCCGGACGTCTTGCAAGCTGAATAGCTCGGCGAGTTGCCGATTGATGCCGTCTCGCGCGCTGTCGTAACCGGTGTGCGGGCTATAGACCGCGATGCGAGCTGCGATCAGGTCCAGCAACATGCGACCTTCAGCGGTGTCCGTGGTGATGCGTTGGACTGCTCGAAAGAGGATCGGATGGTGACTGACAACCAGTCCGACACGGCGTTCGATTGCTTCGGCGGCAACATCCGGCGTCAACGTGAGGCACGTCAAGATTGACGTGACGTCTTGGTTTCGATCGCCGATCAGCAAGCCGACGTTATCCCAGTCCTCGGCCAATTCGAGTGGAGCAATCGTCTCAAGGCATTGAATGATTTCGTGCGAGTTCACGGGGGACCTTTGGATTGAGTGTTCGCCGCGATTTTGCACGACGGCGACGGCAACCGGTAGTGCGCCGGATAATTGCCGTTAATCACGTCTTGGGTTTGCGGTAGAGAACCGAAGGTGACAAGCGATTCCAGTTCAGTGGAAGGGAAATACAATGAATGTGATGGTTGCGGGTGGGAGTGGATTTCTGGGCCGGCACGTCATCTCGGAGCTGACCAGCCGGGGGCATCGCGTCGTCCTTCTGTCGCGTGGGACGCGGAGCGAATTCGAGACCGATGACGTTGAGTGTATCGCGTGTGACGTCACGGTCGCCAAACTGCCGCTGGATCGCATGCGGGACTGCGACGCGATCGTCAACCTGATCGGCATCAAACGCGAGTCCGGTGACCAATCGTTTGCGCGGGTTCATGTCGAGGCCACGAAGCATCTGATCGAAGCAGCACGAGAAGTCGGCCTGCGACGCTTCATCCACATCAGCGTGGTCGCCGCCCGGTCGGATTCGCGTCATCGCTATCACGACACGAAGTGGCAGGCCGAGGAACTGGTGCGGGAAAGCGGCCTGGATTTCACGATCCTGAAACCTGGCGTCATCTACGGGCCTGGTGATGATATGATCACACATCTGGTCAAGATGATTCGATTTTGTCCGCTGTTTCCAGTCGTCGGCAAAGGCGATTCGATCCTGCAGC
>JAQBZS010001187.1 GCA_027622115.1 Planctomycetota bacterium
CTTCATCCGTAGCCACGCTCGCCCGCGCGTGGAGGCTACGGACGAAGTTGAACTGGCTCTGCAATTAAAACCACGCTCTGGCGAGCGTGGCTACGGACGAAGTAGGACTGGCTCTGCAATGAAAAGCCCACGCTCTGGCGAGCGTGGCTACGGGCGAAGTGGAACTGGCTCTGCGATCAACAGCCCACGCTCTGGCGAGCGTGGCTACGAATACGTGTCGTGAGGGACGGAGTGATTGCGGAGACCGGTTTGATTCGTTTCAGCCGATTGGATCAGCTTCGACCATTCTTTGCGTCGCGATTGGGGCGAACGCGTGTTGCCGGCCGATTAAGACGAGAATGGAACTGCATCGCCATCTCTTCATTTCGTTGGCCTGCGTGCTGCTCGGCTTCGGCATCCTGATGGTGCATAGCGCGAGCATTACGTCGTGGCCGACCGAATTTGAGCGGGTCTATTTGTCCCGCCATTTGATCTTTGTGGCGTTGGGCCTCTCCGCCGCGTTCATCGCTTCCAAAATGCCGGCGCGATTCTGGTATCACGCGGCCCCGCATCTCTTCGCCCTCACTTTGGTGCTGCTGATCATCGTGCTGATTCCGGGAATCGGCACCGAGGTGAAGGGGGCTCGGCGGTGGCTGCGGTTTGGCGGCTATTCGTTGCAGCCGTCGGAGTTGGCCAAGATCACGTTGGTGCTGTTTCTGTGCCGCATGGTCGTGGATCGCCAAGACGTGCTGCATCGATGGTTTTCGGGCACGATTCCACTGCTGATTCCCATTGCGGTCGTCTTCCCGCTGGTTCTTCGGCAACCTGATTTGGGGACGTCGCTGTTTCTCGCGGTCGGCTGTGGGTTGGTGTTGTTCTTCGGCGGATGGCCGATTCGCAACTTCGTGGTGGCCGGAGTTCTGGCAGTTCCGGCCGCCGTGGGGATGCTCGCGCTGAAGCCGTATCAACTCGAACGCATCACCGGATTCCTGGCAACTTGGACCGACGTCGGCACCGCGCCGTATCAACTCAAGCAATCGCTGGTCTCGATGGGGGTTGGCGGAATCTCGGGCAACGGATTGGGGATGGGCTGGCAGAAGCTGAGTTTCCTGCCCGAGGCGAACACGGATTTCGTGTTTGCGGTGGTTGGCGAGGAACTTGGTCTCATCGGGACCGTGAGCCTGGTGTTGATCTGGTCCGGCTTGTTCGTGTCGGGGCTCATGATGTTGTCGCGGTTGCCGCGCGATTCTTTTGCAAAAATCGCCGCCTGTACGTTGTTGACCCAACTGACACTGCAAGCCGCATTGAACGTGGCGGTGGTCACGGCGATGGTGCCGCCCAAGGGGATCTCGCATCCGCTGATCAGCTATGGCGGAAGTAGCCTCGTGATCAGCCTCGTCACGCTGGGGATCGTATTGAGCCTGGCGAACGACTCCGATTCGCGGCTTGCCGGCGATTGATTCTCGGCAGCGAATTGCTGACTGACCGTCTCGCCCAATACGATGCGGTTCGTCGCTTCAAATCCTGCATCACATTGTATTTTGAACAATCATGTCGGACCGTTCGCTCGTTGATCTCAATCAACATGACCCAAAACGGGTTGCTGTCATTCACCACAAGCATGCGTGGACCTACGGCGAATTCGAGCGGCGATCCTTGCGACTGGCCCGCAGTCTTGCGGCTGCGGGCGTCGAACCCGGAGATCGAGTCGCCATCTTGTTGGCGAATTGCCCCGAGGCCGTGTTGTTGTATCTGGCTTGTTTTCGCGCCGGCTTCACAATCGTGCCGCTCGACGAACGTTACATCGCGGCCCAAATCAACTTTGCGATCAAGCACTGCGGTGCAAAAGTGCTGGTGACTTCGACAAAGCGACTGCCCGATATCGAGGAGTGCGAGGCGGCCAAACAAGTCGAGCATCTGCTGATCACCGGTCCGGACTGTCCCGACAATCACCGTTCGTTTCGAGCCTTCGTGCAAACACGGTCCTCGACCGAAATCACCGAAACCCATCGCGGCGACGATGTTGCGATCGTGTTCTATACCTCGGGCACAACGTCTCGCCCCAAGGGTGTCACGTTGACGCGGGACGCCGTGGAAATCGGCATTCAGAAGGCGGCGGCGGTCCTGCGACTGACGCGCGACGACGTCACGCTGATCGCAGCCCCCATCGCCCGACCGTTTGCCTTGCGTACTCAGTTGCTGCCGACGTTCGCTGCCGGTGGAACGGTGAAGCTCCACAGCCGCTTCGACCCGGATCGTTTCGTTCGCGACCTGCGGCGCAAGCCGGCCGTCACGTTTCTCGCGTTGCTGCCGGTTGCCGTGCGGAATGTCTTGGAACATCCGGACCTCAGCCCGGACGACCTCAAGCACGTGCGATTGTTCATTTGCGGCGGCGATCGCGTGCCACTGGACTTGTTCGACCGCATCCAAAACTTCGCCGGGATCGAATTGGTCGAGCAATGCGGCATGACCGAAACCGGGATGTATGCCGTGAATCCGCCGTATGGTCGCAAGAAACCCGGCTCGATCGGCTT
>JAQBZS010001188.1 GCA_027622115.1 Planctomycetota bacterium
CGCCGACGAGATCGCCAAGCTGGTTTCTGCCGCTACCCGCTCCGTTCTCGCCGGGCAATTGCGGCAACTCGGTTTCAAATTCGTTACAATCGATCTCGAAGGATTTCGCTCGGGAAGTCTCAATTCGCTCGTGCAATTGACGACCAGCGATTCCCCTTCGGATTCACCTTAGAACCGATGGAGATATAGCTGTCGTAGTGGTGGCTTCCAGCCGCCACATATTCAGCGGCGGCTGGAAGCCACCGCCACTTCAATATCGGACACTTAATTCTCGAACGGTCCCTCTTAGCCCGCCAACACCTTCCTCCCACACCTAACAGGATTTCGCTCATGGATCGTCGCATGTTCCGACTCATCGTCTCCGCGGGGCTGCTGTGGGTTGCGTGTTCGGATCAATTGCTTGCCGAATCGAATTGGCCTGCGTGGAGAGGACCGTTGGGAACCGGAGCCAGCGAGTTCACCGACTTGCCGGTCACGTGGAACGATTCCAACGTCCGTTGGAAGATCGAACTCCCTGGACAAGGCCAATCATCGCCAGTTGTGTGGGACGACAAGATCTTCCTTACCGCCGCCGAGGAAGCAGGCCGCCGGCGGATCGTCATGGGACTTGATCGGACGACCGGGAAACTCCTGTGGCAAGACGTTGCTTGGGAGGGCGAGCCGGAGCCAACGCACTCGATGAACATGTTCGCGTCGGCCACCTGCGTGACCGATGGTGAAGTCGTCATCGCATTTTTTGGACGCGGCGGGATTCATGCTTACGATCCGGCCGGCCATAAGCTTTGGGCTCGCGATCTGGGCTTGTTCGAAGGACCGTGGGGAACCGCCGCTTCGCCGATCATCGTGGGCGATCTCGTGATCCAAAACTGCGACGCGGACGACAAGGCTTCGATCGTCGGACTCGACAAGCGGACTGGCAAAACGCTTTGGGAGACGCCTCGCGAACGGTTACGAGGCTGGTCAACACCGCTGGTCGTCGAAACACCCGAGCGCACGGAGATCGTCGTGAACGGTGAGCACGGAGTCAACGCTTATGACCCGGCGACCGGCACAGAGCTGTGGTTCTGCAAGGGAGATCGTGGGCGCGGAACGCCGACGGTCACTCGCTATGAGAACATTTTGATCGCCGTCAGCGGACGTCCGGGCGACATGTTCGCGATGCGTCCTGGCGGCAGCGGCACGGTTAATGAAACCCACGAAGTCTGGCGTACGCCCCGCAAGGCGGGCCGCGACCTCCCCTCCCCTATCGTCGTCGGCAAGTATCTTCTCGTTGTCAGTCGTCAGCCAGGATTGGCAACTTGCTATGACGCGGCGACAGGCAAGGAGTTGGACAAAATCCGATTGGAAGGCACGTTCTCCGCGTCGCCGATTTCCGCGAATGGACTCGTTTACATCCCGAGCGAAGCGGGTGACGTGTACGTCTTGAAGCCCGGCAAGAAACTCGAACTCATCGAAACGAATCGTCTGTCGGTGGGTGAAGACGAGATCTTTCGCTCGTCAATCACGCCCAACCGCAGCGAGTTGTTGATCCGTTCGGATCGGGTGCTGTACTGCGTCGGCCGATAGTCGCTCCGCGAAATCAGCCGGTACGCGCTAGCGTCCGGTTCCCGCGGAGAAACCGCGGGCTAGCGCCCAGCGGCTGATTTTGTCACAACCGCGGAGCGAAAGGCGGCACAAATCACTTCAACGGCACGTCGTGATATTCAAGTGCCCACTCGCGCATAAAGCGGACTTGCGACGGAACGATCCGGTAGACAACCAACTGCGGGTTATCGATCGAGCCCAGGTACTGCCGCATGAGCGGGTTCGCATCCCAGATCTCTTGGAGCAGCACGCGATCGCTAACAATTTCGGCAATGCCCGTAATCCGGACTTGATCGTGTCCTTCGTCGAGGTAGCAGAGTTCGACTTTGGGGTTCGCTTCGATCTCAACCGTTTTGTGATAAGCCCGCAGGTTCGCGACATAGACCGTAAAGCCGTCCGTTCGGACTGGTGACACTGGACGTAAACGCGGCTGGTCGCCGTCGATCGTGGCAAGATATGGAAAGCGGTCTCGCTGGATGACGGCAGCGGCGAGTTCAGTTACTTGCGTGGGGTCGATTGGTGCTGGGGTTGGCTTGTTCATGGTTCAGTTGTTCCTCGAAGCTCCGTGAAGTGCGACGTGGGAATATCCAATATCGAACAAGGAACGCCCAATTCCGAATTCTTTTATCCTTCCAATTTCGACATTCCTTGTTCGATATTCGACATTCACTCCTCTTTCCTCCTGCTTCATCACCGGCAGACCTTCCAAATTCACCGCCACAGCCTTTGCATTCGGATGCTCGTCGCCGAGGCTCGCCTGAAAGCTGTCCTGCGCGCTGCGCATCAGCCTCGCCCGATGGTTCGTGCCTGGGGCAATTGAGCCGGAATCAAGCGTCTGTGTTCGCTGGCGCGACGATAACCTCAGAACTCCTGACTTGGGCTCCACGACTTTGTCTTTTGAGATTCGTGTTTCTTGGAGTGGTGCAAA
>JAQBZS010001189.1 GCA_027622115.1 Planctomycetota bacterium
GACGGGGCTCGATCAGTTTGAAGCCTATGGACTGTTCCGAGGCGCCGACGTCATCCAGGAAATGGACGGAGTCGGTCCACTCGGTGGCTTCCTCGAAATAGCCGCGGAGCAATCCGAAGACGTGGAAACCGTGCCGATTCTTCGAGCATGGGCCTGTGCGGGCGGCGTCATCCTGGCCGACACGTTGGAGTCGTTGACCACGGAACTGACCGACGGACTCAAGGCGGCTCTGCCACTTGATGCCGTGTTCCTGTCGTTGCACGGTGCCGCCTCGGCCGAGCAGGACGACGATGTGGAAGGCTTCGTGCTCGCCCGAGTGCGTGAAGTCGTGGGCGACGAGATTCCGATTGTCGTGCCGCTCGATCACCACGCGAATGTCACCGAGCGGATGATCGATCTTGCAAGCGTGATCGTGGCCCACGAAACGCAACCGCATGACACGATCGCCACCGGTCGCAAAGCCGCACGAATCCTGTTTGCAATGTTGCGCGGGGAAGTCTCGCCCGTAACGTCATTGCGAAGAATCCCGATGATTACACCACAGGACCAGTACCTCACGTCGCAGGGACCGATGCAGGAATGGTTCGATCGAGCACGCGCGTTCGAGCAGCAGCAAGACGTGCTGAGTGTTTCGCCGTGTCCGATGCAGCCGTGGCTGGACGTCGCTGAAGGGGGTTGGTCCGTCATCGTCAGCACCAACGCAAACCGGCAACTGGCCGACCAAATCGCCAACGACATGGCGGCGCACGCGTGGCAAAACCGCCGGAGGTTTTGGAAATCGGAACGAGTCGCTCCGGCGGACGCGGTGCGGCAGGCACTGGGTGAAGCCGAAGGGTTGATCATTCTATCGGACACCGGGGACTCGGTTTACGGCGGCGCGCCGGGCGACAGCACGTGCGTATTGCGCGCGATTTTGGAGAACACGCCGACCGATTGCACCGACGTCTTTCTCGTTCCGATGCTGGATCCGGTCGCCTTGGAAGCGGCGATTCAAGCGGGGCTTGGCGGCGAATTCCATTCAAGCGTGGGGGCGCGTTTGGACAACGTGTTCAATCAGCCGGTCGAGGTCATCGGACGAGTGGCGTCGATTTCGCCCGGGCATCATGCGGTGATGGGTGAACGCGGCGGATGTGAACTCGGTCGCACGGCAATGATCGAGTCGGGGGCGGTGCGGTTGGTATTGCTCGAAGAACGCAGCTTCGCCATCAACTGCCCGGTGTTGTACGAGCATCACGGGCTGGATGTGTCGGAGGCTCGAGCCGTTGTGGTGAAAACCGCCAGCAATTTTCAATTCTTTGCCGAGTGGCGACGCGGATTGATTCGCGTTGATTCGCCCGGAATGACGCAGTCGGACCTGACCGCATTCGATTGGAAACACATCCCCCGCCCGATGTGGCCACTCGATGACATGGCCGATTGACCCGTTGTGGCGACACTGATTTCAACGGAGGGCCGCTGGTGCCGAAAATTGCCGTGATCGGACTTGGACGATTTGGAATGGCGTTGGCGCGTCAGTTGGCGCGCGGCGGCGCGGAAGTGATCGCCATTGATTCCAAAGCCAATTTAATCAGTGAAATCAGCGACGACGTGGACTTGGCCGTCCGCCTGGACGCGACGGACGAAGCGGCCATGCGCAGTCAGGGCATACCGGATGTGGACATCGCCGTGGTTTCGATCGGTGAGAACTTTGAAGCGGGGCTGCTGGCGACCGTGCTGCTGCATCGACTCGGGGTGACTCGCGTCATCTGTCGAGCCCAGACGACGACTCACGCCGAGATCTTTCAACAGATCGGTGCCACCGAGGTGATTCAGCCCGAAACACAAGCTGGCGAACATCTCGCACACCGCTTGGCGAACGAGCACATCGAGGACTTCATCACATTGGCCGAGGGATTCACGCTCATCGAAATGCGGGCTCCTCGGGAGTTCTGCGGCAAGACGCTGGCGACCATCGGTTTGCGGCAAAAGTACGAAGTCAACTTGGTGGCGATCAAACGCCAGGAATCGAAAGACGAAGACGGATTGACCACAACGAGCGAACGCTTAGTCGCCGTTCCCGCACCGACCGACGTAATCCAACCCGACGATTTGTTGGTATTGGTCGGTTCAGATCGCGCGTTGTCTCGTCTGCCGAGTGAATAAGTCCTGGCGCGAAACGACGCGACCTCGCCGCACCTCGAAAGTTGTGAGTGGGCAATTGAGCCCATAGAATTGTTCGCATCATTGCCGTGAGCCGATTGCTCTTGCTCATTCGCAGAAAGGAACCCATGAGCATCCTCGACCGATTTCGACTCGACGGAAAACGGCTATTTATTACCGGCGGCAGCCGAGGTCTCGGGCGAGAAATGGCCTTGGCGATCGCGGATGCGGGAGCTGACGTGGTGCTCGTCGGGCGGGATCGCGCGAGCCTCGATCAAACTGCGGCGGACATCCGCGCACTGGACCGGGACGCGCAAACCATCCAAGCGGATATTGGTTCGACCGCCGACTGTGAATCCGCATGTCGGCAAG
>JAQBZS010001190.1 GCA_027622115.1 Planctomycetota bacterium
TGCCGGTTTAATTTCAGCGTCGCCCCTAATTGTTCAAGTTGTTTCGGCTTCGTCCCTAAGTAGAACTTTGGCGTTCGACAGATGAGTCCTGACCTGTCGTCGTGGAATTGCTGTGAAATCGGTCCTAATCGACTTCAGCATACCGACGAAAATGTGTTGCCGTCGCCGGAAATTGACATTGCGACTTCGAATGTCAAACATGGCTGCTTGAATCTCGGCAATCACTTGGGACACCAAACATGCTTCGCACATCTCCGCTCGTTCTGCGCACTTGCCTCGTTGTTCTTGCGGTCTGCGTTTCCAACGGACAGGCCGAACAGTCTCGACCGAACATTCTATTCGCGTTTGCCGATGATTGGGGGCGACACGCCAGCGCGTATGCTCGGGCCGACGGCGCTGGTGGTCTTGACGATGTTGTGCGAACTCCGAACTTTGATCGCATCGCGGCTCAAGGCGTGCTGTTTCGCAATGCGTTCGTCAATGCCCCGTCGTGTACGCCGTGTCGCAGTTCGCTGCTTTCCGGGCAACACTTTTGGAGAACCGGTCGCGGCGCGATCCTGCAAGGCGCCAAGTGGGACGACCGTATTCCGACGTGGCCCTTGCTGCTCCACGATTCTGGTTACCACATCGGCAAGACCTGGAAAGTCTGGAGCCCAGGCGTTCCGGTCGACGCTCCGTATGGCGGTCGCACGCACTCGTATCAGCAGGCCGGTGGGCGGTTCAACGGGTTCTCGCAAACGGCGACTCGGCTGGTCGCTGGCGGCAAGTCGCTTGCGGAGGCAAAAGAGACGTTGATGGACGAAGTGCGTGGAAACCTGGCGGCGTTTCTTGCGAAGCGCGAGAAAGGCAAGCCGTTCGCATATTGGTTCGGGCCGACCAACGTGCATCGCAAATGGATCAAGGGTTCCGGGAAAGCTTTGTGGGACATCGACCCCGATTCGCTGAAGGGTAAACTGCCGCCGTTCTTGCCGGACGTGCCCATCGTCCGCGAAGACTTGGCGGATTACTTCGGCGAGGTTGCGGCATTCGATACGGCACTCGGCGTCTTGCAGAAAGCGCTCAAAGCCGCAGGCGAATTGGACAACACCATCATCGTCGTCAGTGGCGATCATGGGGCTCCGGGATTTCCGCACGGCAAATGCAATCTTTACGACTTCGGCACGCGCGTGTGCTTGGCGATTGCCGGTCCGGGCGTCGTCGGTGGGAGAGTCGTGGACGACTTTGTCAGCCTGCCGGATTTGGCCCCCACGTTCTTGGAGTCCGGCAAAGTCTCGATCCCCGCCGTGATGACCGCCCGCAGTCTCTGGCCGGTTTTGAAGTCGGACCGCACGGGGCTCGTGGATCCCAAACGTACGTTCGTGCTGACGGGTCGCGAGCGACATGTGCTGTCGGCCCGAGCGAACCAACTGCCCTATCCGCAGCGGGCGATCCGCACGGCCGAGCATTTGTTTGTGATCAACTTTCGCCCGGATCGATACCCGTTGGGTGACCCGTATCGTCTCGATGGCGGCGAATCGCCCACCACGCAGCAGGTCACCGAGAACACCTTCGTCACGCTGTCCGACGAAGACGCGGGACCAACGAAGGCGTGGATCGTGGACCATCGCGGTGATCCGAAATGGAAACGCTATTTCGATCACGCGTACGGCAAGCGACCTCGCGAAGAGTTGTTCGATCTGAAGACCGATCCGCACCAGATGCGGAATGTGGCGGCGGATCCAAAGTTTGCCGGAGTCACTGCTGATTTGCGGAAACGATTAATGCAGGAACTCGAACGCACCAACGACCCGCGGTTGGTGGACGACGGCAAGTTCTTCGAAACGCCGCCCTTGGCGGGTCCGCTTCCCAACGACTCGCGTCGCAAGAAGCGATGAACGTTGAATGCGTGGCTTTGGTAGACTCGCTCAGCCAAGGAATTGAGCCATGAAACACTATTGCTTCTTTAACTCGGCGTTTGCGGTCAACACGGTGATTGCCGTCCTGTGCCCGACGACCGTGATTCACGCGGACGACGTCGACCGGGATCAAGTCGCGGCGATCGTGTCGCCGTCGTTCATTCGCGACGTGGCTCCGTTGTTGAGTCGTTTGGGTTGCAACGCGGGCTCGTGCCACGGCGCGGTTCAGGGCCAGAACGGGTTTCGCCTGTCGTTGTTCGGTGCGAACCCACGCGAAGACTTCGCGCAGGTTGTGCGCGAGGCAGAAGGACGTCGAGTGAATCAAGTCGCTCCCGATCGAAGTCTGCTGCTGTTGAAAGGCACGGGGCGGATTCCACACGTGGGCGGTCGGCGGATGAAACCGCTCGGCCGTGAATACTTGCAATTGCAACGCTGGATCGAAGCGGGCTGCTCGCTGGATGAGTCCACGGTCGGGCAAGTCACGGAACTCGTCGTGACACCGGCAAGCCGCACGTTTTCGGAGGGTGAGTCGTTTACGTTGCGAGTGGAGGCTCGGTTCGCGGACGACGCGCTGATGGACGTCACGCACTTGTGTTCGTTCGAGTCGCGCGATCC
>JAQBZS010001191.1 GCA_027622115.1 Planctomycetota bacterium
GCACAGACAAGGATCGAGTCGCGCCGCACGGCGAGCCGGCAGGTAACTGGCGGCAACGGAAACCACACAAACCGATTCTCATCTGGTCTGGCGGCGGTTCGCCTCCGCTGGGTGCTTGTTGACAGGCTGGAGCTGGCGGCCGTGAGCCGTCGATCGAAGTGGGAAAACGATCTTGAGACCATCCAGAAGCAGTTTGTCTGTGTCGCGATTAATGGCCGCACGCAGGGCCGCGATTATCCGGACGCCAACTTCCTGCGCAACGTTTGCGGTCTGAAATTCTCCGGTGCCGGCGGCGACCGGGTTTGCATTTCCGCCGACGGAAAGGTTCTGGGCACGAACTTTCAGACGTGCGTGCGGGACGCGTTGAAGGCATGGGAGCTCTTCCGGAAGAACAGCGCAGGCCGGGCGCGGTGAAAATCGGCAGTCGACCGGCGGGAGACGATGGTCTCCCCAAACCTCCGCCCGGTGGACTGGTCATCAAGGTTCACTGACGCGCCCTGGGCCGCGACAACCAGGGCGCCGAACGCCGAGACTGGCTGGGAGACAGCGACGATCCCGACGAGCAACGAGGCTATTTGCTGGCCGGTTACAAAAAAGTGCGACCGGACATCGACATGAAGGTGCTGGAAAAGCGCTACGGGAACATGCCACGCTGCCCGCGGTCGACAACCGAACGAAGCTACCGTCACCAGACGGTGGGGTCCGTGCCGCAGAACGACCGACCGTCTGGCGACGGCGGCTACAAATGCGCGCAATAAAACAACAATCTGAAGGGTTGCAAGACGAGCCGAAGAATTCCGGTTCTCATGGATGAGGTTTAGGTTGACCTGACAATTTCCCAGCCAATCCGGCAATTCACATCACCCAACGAGTTCCCGAATTGGACGCGCGCGTTCCGGAAGAATCCGCACCGGGCGCTCGTTCGTGTCGCGTACGAATTCGTCGGTGTGGATTCCCAAATTGTGATACACGGTCGCGAGAATGTCGCGATAGTCGACCGGTCGATCGGCGGCATATCCGCCGGTTTTGTCGGTCGAGCCGATCACTTGGCCGGCTCGCATGCCGCCTCCCGCAAGAAGAGCACAGTTGACCGGAGCCCAATGGTCTCGGCCGGCGTTCTTGTTGATCTTCGGAGTCCGACCGAATTCGTCCCACACGATCACTGTCACGTCGTCCTGCAAACCACGTTCGTGAATGTCCTCGATCAAGGCTGAGATCCCTTGGTCAAACGTGGGCAAGTGCTTCTTCATGTGGGCGAAGTTGTTGCCGTGCGTGTCCCAGAAACCGTACGCCACGGTGACGCACCGCACACCCGTTTCAATCAACCGCCGAGCAACCAGCAATTGGTCGTTCCACAGCGGAGCACCGTCGCCCAGATGCTTCGATGAGCCCTTGCCATAGCGTGCGCGGACTTTGGGGTCTTCTCGTTCCACGTCCATCGCGTCCACCAACTGCGACGAAGTGAGCACATCAAACGCACGTCCGTAGATTTCATCGACTGCCTTGAGTTGGTTGTCGGCCAGATCTCGTCGGAAGTGATCGATCTGATTGAGCAACGATTGTCGGTCGCCAAAACGAACCGGTGTGACATAGCGGAGTTTCATGCTGGCGAGATCTTCGCCATCCGCCTTGATCTGATTGAACTCCGGCCCGAGATACCCCGCATTGGCCGAGTTGTACGGCCGGTGTTTCATCGTCGGAAATAGATCGATGTACGGCGGAATGTCCGGGTGAGTCGGACCTTGGACTTTGGACACCACGCAGCCAAAGTTCGGTCGCCCCTCGCGCTGGCTGACGTTCATCGGATAGCCGGTCAGGTTCTGGAAGCTTGTGTGTTCGTCGCGTTGACCCACGACCGATCGAATCACCGAGCACTTATCCATGATCTTCGCCATCATGGGCAGTTTTTCGCAAATCTCGATGCCCGCGACATTGGTGCCGATCGGCTCGAACTCACCCCGAATTTCCTTGGGAGCGGTGAGCTTGAGATCGAAGGTGTCTTGGTGAGCGTAGCCGCCCGAGCAATACACCATGATCACGGACTTCTGAGTCGTTCGTCGACCGGTCGTTTCTTCGGCACGAAGTATGTCGGCCAATGTCAGCCCGCCGATGGCCAACCCGCCCACTTGCAGGAACGAGCGACGCGACAGCCCGTCACAAAAACGATTCGAACGACCGGCGAATGTGAGCATGCACATCTCTCCAAGTGTGTGGCCTAAGGTAACTCGCAACAAGAACTAACCCAACCGGGCGCTATCGCGTGGCGACCGATTTCATCAGCCGCTGGACGCTAACGCGGATTATTCAAGAATTCTCAGAAGAAAGAGCCTCCAGCCGGGTCTAGAAGTTATCTGAAAAAGGGGTCTGAACCTCCGGCCTTAGTTTTTGCCGGGTTTAGTGAGGCCTCCAAAGGGTCAGACCCCTTTTTCAGATAGCTTCTAGCGCGGATTATTCATGGTCGTAGGGTGCTGTCGAAGCAAACCGTGATAGTGGTGCGTCTTCGGTC
>JAQBZS010001192.1 GCA_027622115.1 Planctomycetota bacterium
GATCACTGCTATGCAACGGACGACCACACCACGATTGACGGGACGATCTACACCAGCCTGCGCGAATACTTCGGCGGCGAGCAACGCTGGCGTTGTCGGTTCATCCAGTCGCCCGACAACGGTGCGTCGTGGCGGGTCGTCAGCGAAAAGGTCAACGTGCCTGAGCACAACTCCGTCGAGAAGGGATTCGAATATGTCGGCGGCGACCGGATCGTCAGTGTCGGATCAGACGGGCCCGGTCGGCGTTTGGTTCTGCAAACCCGTTCCGATGATTGCGGCCAAACCTGGCAACGCTGGAAAGACGCGTTGCCGCAAACCGGCGTGTGGGATCGTCCTCGCATCTGGACACTGGCGCATTTGAAAGGCGAGGCCGAATGGTGGACCGACGACACTCTGATCGGCGTCGGCAATACCACTCCGAAAGCGGGCAAAAAGTTTCCACGCGCCAATGCGATCTACCTTTCGACCGACCGCGGCGAGTCATGGAAGATGCTCGGCGGTAAACCGATCGACGAGTTCTACCCGGACGGTGGCTACGGCGACCTCGAATACGATCCGACGACCGGTTGGTTCGTCTATCTTTCCTATCGCGGCAAGGGACTCCATGGCGAAGCCGAGATCGTGCAGTATCGGTTTCGGCTGAAAGGCCGGAAGGAATTGAGCGTCTTCCAGCATCTCGTCCGCACGGAATCCTGGACCGAAAAATGGCCTGACGATTCCGGCGGATTCGAAGAGCGCGAGGTGACCGCGGAAATCTGGACGGCCGCGATGCAGGCATCGCTCGACGAAACGGGTTCGCTGCACATTCCCGCTCGCGACAAGCCGTATTACCTCGATGGGCCGCTCGTTCTGAAGTCCGGCCAGAGGCTCACGGCCGATGCCAAAGCGGAGATTCGCCTTAAGCCCGGTAGCAACACCTGCATGGTGAGAAACGCGAATTTTGTCGGGTTCAAAGACGGCCCCGTGCCGGGCGAAACCAATCCTGACACGGACATCCACATCGAAGGCGGCACCTGGACGACCCTGGCCACAGCGAAGAACGAAGTCAACGGCAACGCGCGCGGTCATTCGTCGCGACAGAACTGGGCCTTCGGCACACACGGCGTAATTCTGTTCCAGAATGCCAGACGCATCAGCGTGAAGAACGTCACGGTCAGGAAGAGCAAACCCTTCGCCATCCATCTCGGCAACGTGCATGACTTCGAGATCGATGGGCTCACCTTGGAAGATCACTATCGCGACGGAGTCCATGTCAACGGACCGGCGAGCCAGGGAACGATTCGCAACATTCGCGGCGTCTCACACGACGATCCCGTCGCGCTCAATGCCTGGGAGTGGAAGAACTACGCGCCGAGTTACGGACCGATTCGTGATGTGTTAGTCGAGAATGTGACCGGCGCAACAAGCGGCACGAGTTCGATCCGTCTCTTGCCCGGCGTGAAGCGATTCGATGACGGAACCGAACTCGACTGCCCGCTGGAAAATATCACGCTGCGCCACATCACCGACATTCGCGAGTTCAAGATCTACGACCAACCGAACCTGGAACTGGGACGCGACAAGGACTTCAGCATCGGCGTCGGCTCGATCAGGAACCTCCGCTTCGAGGAACTCGTCTTCAATCGACCCGGCAAGATTGAACTCCACGCCAATACCGATGGGCTGGTGATTCAGAACGTCCGGGTCAATCACCCGCTCACCGACGACTGGCATCTACTCGCCATCGGCCCGAAGTCGCAGACCTATAAGGGCGGCCGATCCGAAGACCCGGCACGGTGGACGGAGATCTTCTCGCCCGATCTCGACTGCACGGTTCGGAATGTGGCCGTGTCAGGCGTCCGCACCCGCGACTCGCAGGTCGATCTGCCCATCGACCGCGCGGTGAAGGTGATCGAACTACAACCCAACCCCGACTACCCGAAGACCACCCCCAAGGGCGGCACGGGCAAAGGCATTTGGATTCGCTGAATGATGAAACAAACGATGAAACACATAACTCAATGGTTTGCGATCGGTTGCATCGTCAACGGGCGATGCCCCGACGATTGCCCCGAATTCAAATTTAACGATGACGTGAATCCGTTCTGTCTAAATCATTGATCACCGGAAAGTGAGTGGTCCAGAGAGTGATCACGAGGAAACGGCCATTGCTCACGATTTTCTTCGAGACCATGATCGCATTCCGACAAAAGCCATGATGCGTCTTCGTTGATTTGGTCGAGCTCGGAGCACAGTGAAAGAACGTGACTGTGGCGGGAGATCAGGGATCTTTCTGCGGCATTGAGTTCTCTCCAGAAGTCGCGGAGAAACGGTCGGCGATTGAACTGTAGTTTCTTGACTTCGTATTCGGCTGGTGGGGAGAGCCAAGCAACTTGGCAGTAGTCTCCCGTCGCGGAATCCCTTACAAGTCGAAAATGGTCGTCAGGGTCTTCGGCACAAGGGTCAACGAATCGTTTACCGGACTGTTCTTCTTCGGGCGTTGGATAGTTCGACTTGCGATTATTG
>JAQBZS010001193.1 GCA_027622115.1 Planctomycetota bacterium
ACTGTTGGTAACTTCGATCCGGTCGACTCGGTACGTCGGTAACTCATGAGTCGTGCGTTCGTCTCCGCTGAGGAACGAGCCCGCCGAAACAGTCACCATCTCACCACTGCCTGGATGCAGCGGCCGAGGTAGCAGTTCAACGGATACCGTTTTCGGAGTTGTTCGGTTGCGGGAATCCGGCTGGTCTGCAGAGCCGACCGTCGGCAACAGCGGCGAAGGAATGTCATCGAGTAGCGCTCCGACGGCTTTGTTCCAGCCTGTCGAACGATGCTGATGCCCGTTGCGGTCGATAATCAAAGACTCGACGCCTTCCTGCTGCTCAACCCAGGCAAGGCCGTCCTGAGGTCCCATCACGAAGACCGCAGTTGCAAAGGCGTCGGCCCTGGCTGGATCGGCCGTCAGGATGGTGACACTCTGGCAATCGTCGGCTGGTTGTCCGGTTCTCGGGTCGAGAATGTGGCCATAGGCGCGGTTGTTTCTGACGACATATCGCTGCGAGTTTCCGGAAGTCGCGACAGCAATATCTCCGACAACAAACTGCTCGGTGAGACGTCCCGTCCAGCGAGGGTGCTCCAGACCAACGACCCACGGACCGTCCGTCTTGCGTCCGAGCAGATAGATGTCGCCTCCCGCACTGACGGCCGCACGCTCAATGCCCAGAGCCTTCATCGCCTCAACGGCAACCCGCGCAGCGTATCCCTTGCCGATGGCACCCAGGTTGACCTGCATTCCCGCGACCGGCAGATATGCCGTCCGACCGAATCCATTCAGTTCGATTTTCGCGGCGCCAACGAGTTGCAGCGCGTCGGCAATCTGCTGACTGGACGGCAGTGGACGAGACGCATCGCGAAACGGCCACAGGTTCCACACCGGGCCGATTGTCACATCAAACGCACCGTCAGTGAGTTCGTGCAGTTCTCGCGCGAGTCGCAGCAGCTCAAACGCATCCTTGCCCAGCGTGACCGGACCAATGCCGGCCCTCGCATTCAGACGCGAGATATCACTGTCCGGTCGCCACGAACTGACTTCAGACTCCAGCGTGCGCAGCCGATCGGTCGCAGACTGAATGGCTCGGATGGCCAGCTGCGGATCCGCATCGACAACGAAGACGAACGACGAGCCCATCAGCACAACTTCGCGTCGCGTCGTCGTGGAGCCTCCCAATGCATCGAATGCCGAACTGCCGTCTGCCGACTCGACTCCCGGGGTCAGGACATTCGGCTCCGAGCTCTCGTGCACAGCGGCTCTGGAATGCTCATCGCCAGGCTGATCAGTAACTGCCTCGTGAGTAAACCAGCCCCAGCCGAGCGCAGCGAGCACCCCCGTGCAGAAGACAATCCAGCTTGTCAGAGTGCGACGCGACATGTGCGGTCAATCATTCAGGTCGTCAGGCACGCGGGGAATGTCATTCGATCGAAAGCATGAAATTCAGCAGATCTTCAATTTGTCGAGCGGTCAGATGCGACGTTCCTCCGTGCGTATCGAACGTCTGGTCCTGTGGATTAAGCGGACCGGACGGAGTCCGCGCGGTGGTCTCGTTGAATCCGATTTCCCGGCGACCAGGTCTGACATCTTCCGATCCCTGCAGCACTGGCAGTCGGAAGCGTCTGAGCCCGGGGTGTTCCGGAGTGCAGAGCACTTCGCGCAACGATCTGGTTCTGGCGTGATGCAGAAACACCGGCGGACGATCGAAGATGCCGCGCAGCTGCATGGTCGTAAAGGTGCCTTCCTGGTCCTCGACCCGTCCCCGGTCGTCCGGTTCCATTTCAAAGTCCGTCAGGCCGTTCGCGATATCCATCGCGCGCACGCTGACCAGCGTGTAGGACGCGTCGCGCCGGCTGATTGTCGTCAGCGGCGGAAGAGCCCGGCGGTCATTGTGCGTCAGGGCAGTATCCTTATTTGTGAACTCCGGCGGCGCGTGGCACACCGAGCACATCACCGCTGCGCTGTTGAATAATGCGCGCCCTCGGCGAACGGACGGATGCTCCTGTTCATACGGATTAGGCAGCAGGTGGTTTGAATCACCCAGCCATGCACTGACGAAGCGATAGAAGTCCTGCAGTTCGTATTCGCGTCCAAAATGCCGGGCCGACTGCTGCCGAAAGAACGCCGCGCGACGCTCTTCCAGATCGTACCACTGCTCGCCGAGACTGCGGATTTCGACTCGTTCCTTCAGTTCTTCGTGCATCACTCGCCGCTGGTCGGCAGGCACTGTCGACGACACGCCGGTGAAGTCTCCCGCCCAGAGGGCTCGGTCGAAATCGATCGAGCTGGCGGGTTCGGTAATGTCTGCTCCCTGGCCTTCGGAAAGCCGGTGCGTGCCTTCGAAGTAGTAGGGTTGAATGGCGTAGGTGTTCCGCATCTGCGGGATTCCCAGCGTGCCGCCGGCCGTCAGCTGGCCGTCGCGATTCTGCCCGACTGTTTCCGCCGCACCCCAGGCACGTCCGTCGCCGGTGTCGCGGTAGTGGCAGTGCAGGCAGGACGTGTCACCGTCCGACGTAAAC
>JAQBZS010001194.1 GCA_027622115.1 Planctomycetota bacterium
TGCAGTCCTTGAATGCGGGCAAACAAGGCGTGGCGTTGCTGCACTTTCGCAAGGCCGTTCGACACGGTTGCACGCGCGCCGCCGAAATGGTTTCGAAATTGAGCAGCGAAAGATTTCGCGCGCGCCGGATTGCGGAACGCCGATGAGAATCGCGGTCGTCAGTGATACCCACGGCCAGGTGGCATTTACCCGGCAAGCGATCGAGCGGATCCGGGACTTGGACGTCTCGCACGTGTTGCATTGCGGAGACATCGGTTCGCCCGCCATTCCGCGTCTCTTCACCGACTGGCCCACGAGCTTCGTCTTTGGAAACGTCGACTCGCCGGAAATCCTGCTGCGTGACTCCATCCAGTCCGTGGGGCAGACATGTTTCGGCAAGTTCGGAAGTCTCGAATTGGGCGAGACCCGCATCGCAATCACCCACGGTCACGATCGCGCGTTGCTGGACGAGCTGATTTCGGGCGGCGAGTTTGATCTCGTGTGTTACGGGCATACGCATCAAGCCGAACAGCATTTCGTGGGCCACACGTTGGTGCTCAATCCCGGAGCCCTTTATCGAGCCAGTCCGCATTCGTTTGCGATTGTCGACTTGCCGGATCGAACGGTCGAATTCGTGGAACTATGAGCGAGTTATGACACCTAAGATTCAACGTTCATGAAACACGATCGCGAGCACATCCTCACGGGCAATCTGCGACCCACGATCTTTCGGTTGGCGATCCCGGTGCTGCTCGAACAACTGCTCGTGTTCGGCGTCGGATTCTTCGACACCTACTTATCCGGGCACCTCGGCGACGACCACGCGAATGCCACCACGGCGGTTGGAATCGCGGCGTATATGGGCTGGTTGTCGTCGTTGCTGTTTGGGCTGGTCGGGGTCGGCACGATGGCGCTGGTGTCACGGCATTGGGGAGCGGGTGAACGCAGGGCTGCCAATCGGATGTTGAATCGCTCGTTGGTTTTGGCCGCAATCGCCGGTTTCATCGTGGCTTCCGGGATGTACGTTTCCGCCGAGTCCTTCGCCGGATGGCTTAATCTCCACGATGAAGCCCGCGACGTCGTGGTGGCGTATTTGCGGATCGATGCGTACGGCCACGTCTTTTGGGCGCTCAGTCTCGTGGGAGCCGCCGCTTTGCGAGGCGCGGGCGACATGGTCTCGCCGATGCTCGTGCTCGGTCTCGTCAACGTGTTGAACATGGGCCTGTCTTACAACCTCGTGCATGGAATCGGCGGCATCCCGTGGCTCGGTTTGGACGCACCGTTGATCGCTCCACTGGGAGTCGACGGGATTGTGATCGGCACGGTGATTGCGCGTGTCGTCGGCGGGCTGCTGATGTTGACGGTGCTCGGGCATGGGCTGTCCGGACTGAAACTTCGCTGGCACGAATTGCGAATGGATCGCGTGTCGAGCCGGCGCATCCTGCGAATCGGAGTTCCGGCGGGGATTGATGGAGGCATCATGTGGTTCGGCCATTTCCTATTTCTGACCGTGATTGCCAAGCTGGACAACGGCACGGGACAGAGCTTCAACATGGCCGCCCATACGATCGGCATCCAAGTCGAAGCGATCACATTCTTGCCCGCCATCGCGTTCGGGTACGCCGCATCCACCGTGATCGGCCAATCGCTCGGAGCCCAGAACACCACTCGCGCCTTTCATTCCGGGAACGAGGGAGTGTTGCAGTGCAGTCTGTTGGCGATCGTGATTTCACTCGTGTTCTTTTCGCAATCGGATTGGATCTACGCCTTCATGAGCGATCAGTCGTCGGTTCGCTCAATCGGCGCTCCGGCGTTACGAATTCTGGCGTTTGTGCAAGTCCCGTTGGTGATCGGCATTGTCTATGTGACGTCTTTGCGCGGAGCCGGCGACACGCGATTCCCGATGCTGATCACGATCACCAGCGTCTTGGGTGTCCGAGTCCCGCTGGCCTATCTGTTCGGCATCGTGTGGGACGGCGGACTGACGGGCGCGTGGATCGGCATGTGCAGCGACGTCGTGCTGCGTGCGATTCTGCTTTCGATCCGCTACGCCCGAGGCCGCTGGCTTGAGATCGAAGTCTGACGACTGCGTCAACCCGAACTTTTCAAGACCCTAGATCCGATCAATGTCGCCCGAATTCCGAAACTGCTCCGCCGCCGTTCTGTTGATTTTTCATCTCCAACCCAAGTTCGAGTTTGTCACTTTTCGGGGTCAGGCTTACGGATTTCAGATCTGGCGGGCGGTGGACTTTGGCTTCATCAAGAACGTCAACCCGCCAAATCTGAAAGCCGTAAGCCTGACCCCCAAGTCCTCAATTCGGGTGTTTCTTGAAAGGACTTCAATTCGCCCACGTCACTGGAAAACGGGAACCGCTCCGTCGTCACCCTATTGATTGAATTCCGGGCGATCTCGTCGATTCGACGTGCCTTCGAAAAACGCGTGAGTCGAGGACTTGCGGGTCAGGCTTACGGATTTCAGATTTGGCGGTTTGCCGTTGTTGGTGAATTCCACGTCGAACGCCC